>NZ_JRPT01000024.1:0-3713 GCF_000762865.1 Prevotella sp. S7 MS 2
CACGAGAAGCCATTTCCCACAAGATGTGTTAAACAGGGCTTTGAGGACTACTGTCACCCACCAATCCTTCTCTACCGCATTATCTTCGATATTATGATCTTGTGCGACTGATTGTATCATTGAGATCCTCTCATCAATGCTATGATTCTGCCAACTGCTCATGATTCTTATTGTTTAGGATGTTTATTATTTTTCTTCTTATCCATTCAGGCATGACTTTTAAGTCTTCCGACATGGTATCGTCCTCTGGATATTTACTCAATATCACATTGATTGCACTTTCCCACTCGCCATTATAGTTTCGTTCACCGATAGCTTTCATGGCTTGTACTAACAGACGTGTGACCTTTCCCTTCAATGCGAAATTCTTGGGCACTCCTCTTTTGAACGTGATGGTTTTATTGCCACACTTGATTTTTCTTGCAGACCCACTGGTGAGAAAAACAGGGGTCATGGTAACTTGTTCGGATAATCCAAGCATATTCAACGCTGTACTACCAGTAGGGAGAATTTCAGCATTGTCTCTCTCTGCAATTGCATGGGCTATCTCTTCGGTAGTTGGATAAACTATACCAAATTTAGTTTTCTTCGCTTTAAGGTATATGCCACGAGATAATCTTAACAACAAATCCTGTCGGACAAAATCTGATAAAATCTTGCCCACATACTCATCGTCGTATTCTGGGAAACTATTATTAAAAAACAGAGTACCGGTGTTTGCTTTTTCAATACAGTTCCTAAGAATATCAACAACCTTCTTCTCTTCTTTGTTTATTAACATACATTAAGTCGGTTATTTTTGCAAAAATACCGAGTATAATTCAAAGTACCAAATTATCTGGAGGATTTTATTTGAATAAACGAATTTTTCTTTCAATTAGAATAAAAAGGAAGAATAAACCTTGTTTGTTTGTGGGAAAAATGCTATCTTTGCAATGTTATTTAGAGGTTGTATGAGTCACTAACAACAATTTAAAATAGTTTTAATTGACCTTCCAATTCTCTTTAGAGTCTCCTTGCTTTTTAATAATAGCCGGGTGACGAGTTCTTTGAATAATTGTCAGCATATACTTCTAATATTTGTTAAATTAGAAAACAAGGGAAGTTGGGGTCAAAAATGTGTTACTACCGGGTCAAATGTGTTACTGGTGTGTTACCAACTCTTTAGGCAATATTCACTTGCCTGCAAAATTAAGGATAACACATTCATTGTGAGCACATTGCAATAATACCATTATTTTGATATTTGCGACCCCAAACGGATCACAAAGCACGAAAAAGGGGATTCTTCACGAATCCCCTTTTTACGTTTGATACATAGACACTTGTGTTTCAAATTCGTTAGTTTATAGGATTATCATACATCTCACAAACTTTGATGTGCCTTTCCTGACTTTGATGGATATAAAAATAATAACTTTATCATATCCGACAACCCTTAAAAGTGCGTTTCCTTTCAGTAATTATCTAACCATACTTTCATCATATCCTCGTACTTTCTCAATCTCTGGCATCTCTTGAGCAGCATCAAAATCAGCTTTGTGCCGACTATAATAGTCCTCATCCGGTGTACAAGTAACTATATAATAATCCACATTTCCTCTATCAACATCTTTCTCTAGACCAATGAGCGAACCATCCTCGCATAACATCATGGGCAAACCTTCTGATAAAAGGCGTACTTCGACCACTCTATTCATATTCCAATGCAAAGAACCCACTTTATCAAACCCACTTTGATCCGGCGCGAAAAACACTTTCTTGTATGTACAAACCAAACACCACCAACGACTGCTGGCAGAAAGAATAACAGCCTTACCATAATGTTTGTCATCATAGACATATTCTACTTTATCAAAAACAAAAGGTAAAGAGGCAAATCGATTGAAATCTCTCCAATACTCTTCCTCGGTGATACGTTCATATAAGTAGTCTTGCCGAATCATGTTTTTTATCATCCCAGCAGCATCAGCATGTTGTACAATATAAGCATACGAAAATTCCGTTTTGAAAGCATGCTCTATGACGTTTCCTTTTTGGTATATATAAGTCTTGAAATCATAATCATTGAAACGCAAGAATGATTTTATTCCAAACAAATGATATTTGTTTATCAACTCACGAATAACCGTCAATGTGCCCCCTATCACTTCCTCGCCATCATTTATTGGTACCATAACCGTGACAGAAAGAGAATGGGAATGTTGTAAACATAAAGCCTGTGCATCAAACTTGTAATGTATCTTTAGCTCATCCCATCCTTTTACAAGACAGTCATAAATTTCTTCAAAATCGTTTTTCCAATGCTTTCGCTTCAAAGGCTGCATGACAGAGAAAACCACCTGATTCCGTTTTCTCCCTTTACCTATCAGTTCAAACGAACAGTTTATAGAATCAATCGTATATTCTTTTCTTGTTTCGTTATGGCCTATCCGCTCACCGGCCAAGTTTTCTATCAACCTTACGAATTTAAATTTCGGTGCATACTCCATCCAGAGAATCAGTCCACCAACAAACAAAGCGACGATACCCGGACCTATACCACCAATAGATATAAAGTAAAAGCAGATACTCACCTTTAATATAAATGAGATGATATAGAACAGTCGGCGAAATACTGAAGACATATATGGTATTGCATTTATATTTATAATATCAGAAGTATATGCAAAGATAGCAAAAGAAAAATAATCAAAATGATTCTATCATCACCTTTTTAGGAATGTACAGCTGAAAAGACCATGCGCAGTAAACCATGTATGGGAATATGGCCACATCATATCTCTATACTACCACTCCATAACACAACAGTATAACCTTGTGTAACAGCCCTCAAAAGTTTACACAAAAAGTTCTATTTAAGTTCTATTTCCAAAGGTTTACATAATGATTTTATTCTGTTCCTGTTCAGACGCAGGAACATCGACGTGCGCGACAATTATGTCTTCAAGTGCTGCAAGTGCTTGGGGATCAAGTCGCAGGGGAGACATGCCAAACACCATCGTCCCAAAACCAAGGCAGCCAGGGAATATCCCAATCTCATATTTTCCACGTGGGACACCGTGGACAGACCCAGATAGGTCATCGTCTCAGACATGACAGCCTTCCGTTTTTCGGTATTCTATATAGAGGTAACCTTTTACTTTGACGTCTTCACCAAGGAGATACTCACCTTCAGGATTGCAGACAAGCGGGGTTCAAGGTTTCAGTACCTCGAGGGACTGAAGGATGTCATCAGCCTGCTTGGCAGGGAGCACGAGCCCGTCATCCTACATACCGACCGGGGAAGCGTCTATGCTTCAATGGCTTATGGGGAACTGGTCAGGCAGGCAAACATCACAAGGTCGATGTCGAGGCCGGGCAAGCCCACTGACAACCCTGTCAACGAATCACTCAACGGATGGATCAAGGAAGAATTAATGATAGACTTTCACATCGACAGGTTGAGAAATGAATATGACATAGCAAGGGCTATGGAGCAATACTGTTGACACCGTAACAACTGACACAACTATCACTGATACTGCAGTTGTTACAACAACAACAGACACAACTGTTGTTTCAGAGTAATTCTGAATTCTACGAAAAGAAAAATGAGAGATACCGCCCACCGCTTTAAGCCGTGGGCGGTTTTTTGTGTCCATACACACCCCGTGTAACCTCATTATTTCGGACTTGACAGTCATATCATACGCGAGTTCGGGATAAGAAGA
>NZ_JRPT01000025.1:0-10824 GCF_000762865.1 Prevotella sp. S7 MS 2
TGCAAGTTCAAAAACGAAGTGCAATATGGTGTCTATCATCGTTTAATGTCTTGATTGCCCACAAAGTTAGCAAAAATCCCTCATACAGTAACCATTTGTGTAAAAACAATCCCTGTGTGAGGGATGGTTTTGTGTGGTTTCGTCCCTCACACAGGGATTTTCTTAATCACAGCTCAGCATACATTTGCCTCAGCGCCTCCCACACATCGCGCTGCTCATAGCGTTCTTGGATTAACCTCCTACTGTTGGCAGCCATCCTGTTGGTGTTGTCGGCGTTCTTGATAAAATCGCACATCGACTGGTAGAGGGCTTTGACCATGGGCGAGGAGAAACCGTCCGCTTGCAGGTCGTCCGAAGCAAACTGTATGAGATGGCCGCGACTGTCGAGCGGCGCCGGGATGACGACACCATTCTCACCATCGATGATGATCTCGTTGCAACCATTGATGTTGGTGACGATACAAGGCAACTCCATCGCTCCAGCCTCCATGGGCACATTGGGGAAACCCTCCCTGTAACTCGGAAATACCAATGCGTCGGCCGCTATCAGGTAAGGGCGCACATCTCTCTGGTGGCCTGCATAGAACACGGCAGCGGAGTCGTTCAAAAAACGTTGCGCCTCCATAGTAATATGGCCACCACTCTGCACCTCCTTTTCTCCCACAATCAGGAGCTTAGGCTGCCGCGGCAGGTCAGCGGAATGCCCCACCAATCGCCTCATCACCTCCGCCAACTCGTTAATGCCCTTGTCTCTCACCATGCGAGCTATAAGGATAAAAACAAAATCATTGGCTGTATATCCCAACTTTTGGCGCATATACCGGCGCCCGTCAAAAGGCGTGGCATCTTCCATCAACCGCGTCTCCTTGTTCTCCGAACGCAACAACTCACTCGTCGCCTCGCGTGACAGATAGGATGTGTCCTTCCCATTGATGTTGCCATGATGTACCACCTGCAGTTGCTTCCCCGTGATTCTATCCTCCCTCAACGCTCGTTTCACGCCCTCGCCTTCGGGTATGACATGGTTTGCGCAGCAGCATGTCACGCGCTCCATCGTCTTCAATAGGGTCCGCAGCATACCAGTCGTAGCTTGGTAGCGCAGCCCCGTCACGGTGTATATACGATTCGGCACGCGTGCAGCCCATGCGGCCACCATGGCCAACAACGACCCTTTGGGCGTGTTGGCATGTACGCACCACGGCTTTTCGCGCCTAAAAAGTCGCCACAAAAACCACAAGGCCTTGATATCCTTACCTATACTGATAGGTCGTTCCAAAGGAGCGTCAATAACCCGTATGCCCTCTCGCGCGGCCACCTCATCGAGCACACCGGTATCTTTGGCAACTCCCACCACCTCATAATATTGATTGAGATAGTTGAGTTGTCCCCTTAACAACGAGTTCAGACTGATGTCGACCGTGGTGACACGAATTATTTTCATATTATATATCGTTCTACTATCAAAATTCTATACGTTCAAAATGAACACCACCTATCCGTGCCGCATATTCGGGAAAGGCACTCTTCCACATACCCTCATGCCACAAACTGTAAACCTTCTGTGCCTGTGCCATGAGATAGTAGTCCGTAAACATTTTGATATTCTCACCATCATTTGTCTGACCCGCTGTATCGATGTGCTTCGCCGTACCGGGCACGATATAAACATCCGGAATTTCCTTTTGAACGTAATGAATAAAGTGCATACTATCGGATGCTATCATCACTCTGAAATGTCGTCCATACGTCGATTCTTCCCTCATTATAATTTTCCTGATAGCACGAATTGCATTCTCTTTTAATCTTTCCTGGGCTTTCAAAGGCAACTCCGGGTTTACATCTGTTTCCGTCTTGTCTCCAAGAAGATTCATAAACCGGGTATGAATTGCTATATAATCATTTCCTATTTCCGACTGATATAAATCTAAATACTGTTGTAAGTATGATGTTGGTTTAAACAGCTCACGATATAATTTGCCCCATTCGAAATTACAATTATAGTTTTTATTCACCTCTTTCAGAGAGTCGTAGCCATAATAGAAATGCGTCTCCTGTTTCCTATTTTTGAAAAGACGTACAGGACTTTTGTATTCTCCATAAGCAATAACCGTCTGATGTGTAAATAAGTTAAAGTTCATTGACTTTTCATCTATAGTCCAATCCACGTCTACAGGCTCAAGATATTTACGTAAATCAAACGGATATGTCCAATTTATCTTGAAATCTTTTTGCTGTGCTTTAGCAACAGAATAGACGGTTATAGCCCCTTTCAGACGATCAAACATCCCCCCATGATGAATTCGCCCATCCACCATGAATATATAGTTACCCGATTTTCTTGTCCTACCCCATAATCCAGAGCGACTGCGGAATTTCAGTTTAGGCTCTCGCCAACAAACATCCAATAGTTTAATTAAGATATCCCTAATCATTTTTGTTCGTATACATTTTTGTAACCTTCTATCATCTTGCTAATATCATAATTCAAGGCGCGTTTTCTACATTGCATTGCCGTCTGCTCATAAAAGGAGGCATCTTTGCTCAGGTGCATTATTAAAGACGCCAGCTCACCGGCATCTTCCGGGTGGAACAAAAGTCCGGCATCTTTTACGACCTCTCTCAGTCCATCAACATCTGAAGCTATTACCGGTTTACCAGCTGCCATTCCTTCAACGGCAGCCAATCCAAATCCTTCCCAATGAGAAGAAAGCACCACAATATCCGAAGTCCTCAACATTTGAGGGATATCGGCTCTGTTTCCCCAAAATATAATATCTTTTTTATGTAAAGTCTGTTTTGCATAGTCTTGCATTTTGTCTCTTAAGTCACCATCACCAATCAACCATAATTGGAACTTTGCCCGAGGCAAGCGATTCATGGCATCTATTAGCGTTTTATGGTCCTTCTGTACCCTGAAAGCTCCCACCATAGTGATGACAATTCTGTCTGTAGGATGTATGTCGTATGCCACCTGAGCTTTTTGGAAAGAAGTGACGTCTATTCCATTGCTAATCGTAATCAGTCTGATTGAGGTATTGTTATTTTTCAGATAAATTCTAAGACGCTCCTCTGTTTTTGGACTTATACATATAATTTTCTCATATCTTTCGTACATCCATCTATCTATCACTCTCAACAACGGATTCTTTCGTTTTCTGTTATCCGTATTGTGTTCCGTTGTGACCAACCGTTTTTTCAAACCAACATTAGCAATAGCAGCAAACAATTGAGGAGAGGAATTGTGTGTGTGGATTACATCATATCCTTTCATAATACGTCTAAGCTTTAGAATATATCCTGGATTATAAAAAAATCGTTTTTTTGATAACGAATAGATTGTGCATCCAGATGATTCAAGCTCTCTATAAAAGGCTGTCTCTTCTCCATCGAAAAGACAAACATCTACTTCATAACCTTGATTGCGCAACATCTGTGTTATTTGCACAACAAGATGTTCTGCGCCTCCGATCATTAGTGATGTTATGATTTGGAGTACTCTCATGACAAAATAAAATTGGGAATAGTCCTAAATATTTTCTTGGCTTCTTTATATCCGTCCATATTACCTTTTATAAAATCAGTAACAACTCGGAAGTTTGCAGATAGGATAGCAAAAACGAGATGAACAAGTAATTGTTCTATTTGCTTAACCGAAAAACTGACAAGAATCCTTTTCTTTTGCCATCCATTTAAATTATTTAAATCATAACAACTTCTATACCATAGAAGAAACATGGCTTTGGCTCGCCGATAATACTTGTCATTGGACTCCTGAAACAGACTGCTTGAACTTTTTGCATCCATGTGAACAGCCCCGCTATCATAAGAAACCAATAACCGAAAGCCGTTTTTATATAGTTTTTGAAACATAAGTTGATCATCACCAAAAGCAAAGCCCATCCGGTCTAACCATAACTCATCAGGATAATGAATCCTCAATAAAGCGTCTTTTCTCCATAATGATATTGGCCCCGCAGCACTTTGAGAATAGTAAGCGCTCCTAGAGGGGTTACCATTATACGAAAAACTCGCATTATCCAATACTTTAAACGCCCATTCGTCATCTTTACGTGGATAACTTAAATTAGTGATATAATTATATATTTTTGTTTTCAGATTATCCTCATGAGGTCTGAAAACATCTGCAGCTATACAATCTCCCTGTTGTCCATTTAATTCTTCATACAATGTTTCAACACAGTTATCCGCCATAAAGACATCGTCGTCAAGAAGCAAAATCCATTCTGTTTGTATTTCTTTATAATCTATTGCTCTTTGAGCAACCATCCCCTTCTTGACATAAACATACTCTTCGTCTTCAATCCTAAAATCAGGCAATTTGTATCCTTCTGCGATATAAAGTAAGACTTTTTTAGGCCTTATCGTCTGATTATAGATGGAACGCAATTCTTTTTTTAATCTATCTCCTGATTTTCCAAGCGTTCGTATGGCAACACTGTACTCTACCATGTCTTACTTATTATACTTATAATTCCAATATAAATGAACCAAATAGCCTATAGGGTAACAAACGAGTAGCAGGGCCTTATATGGGATAGCATACGTTTTCTTGAAATCCTCATGCGAGAAAAAGGAATATACAGAATATAATATTCCACTTTTAATCCTATCCCTCATAGGATATGTTTTATCCATTAATATCAAATTAAATGCCATTCCGCCCTTCGGACATTTTATTCGAAGCCTTCGCCCGGATTTAGTTAACCCACCTTCCAAATATTCTGTTAGATATATTATTTTATTTATAAACAACATATCGGCTATTTTAGAAATTTGGAGCCAAAGATAACTTTCAACGAGAAATTTTTCACCTTTATAAACTGGGAATCTGTAACGCTTCAAGTATTTTGTTGCCCACACCTCGGCCTTATCCCCATACACCTTTTTATTCACTCTAACATCAGCAAAACTATCTATGAGGTTGTCTTTCGGGAATATATCGCCGATTGGAACTTCTTGGGAATATCCTCTGAGATAAGATATACCACATAAATCCTTACCCTTGACTTTTCTCCAATCCTTTTCTATTGTTTCAATAGCATCATTAGTCAAGGTGTCGTCACTATCTACAATAAAAAAAAGCTCCGTTTCAACAATGTCAATAGCAAGATTCAGTGCAGTATGCTTCCCTCCATTCTCCTTTCTTTGATATTCTATATTAAAAATATCAGATTTCATTCCATTTACAACATCTGCCGTATTATCGGTCGAACCATCGTCTATAATCAGCCAAGTGAATCCCCCCACAGTTTGACTACACAGACTCCTGTAAAGGGTTTGCAAATGAGTGGCTCTATTATAAGTTGGTGTTACCACTGTCACTCCGTTTCCCATACTTTTTTCTTTATTCTGTTGATATAATAAGGGACTATGATATAATCAAAGATACCACTACACAATTTGTATATACAAAAATTATATAGTGATAAATTCATTAGGAAACATTGTATCTTTACCCTTGGTTCTTGATTCCATACCATAAAAGGATAGAATTTATTTTTGACGATACGATTCTTTAATTGCTTGAACTCAGATCTGTTATAGTCAGACGTGAATATACGTGTCCAAGTGGACTGCTTTTTAAAGTTGATAGATGAGAGACAGGCAGACAAAGCTTCTTCATCTTCATGAAAAATAGAAGTCATAAGTTCTCTCATCACATCCTCATACGAGAGCAAATTATGATCTGTGCAAATTCTGGAATGTTCTTTATTTCTTTTATTGATCGCACTCCCCTCTCTTAACACATATCGATAAATATTAGCTTGGTTTGAAACCACGTAAGGATGATGTAAGAAAACAGTGGATACGAACAGCACATCTTCCGAGAATCTATAGTTTTTAAACCGGATTTTATTCTCGTTTAAAAAAGCTCTACGATAAAGAAACGTCCAAATAAAAGCAGGGAGTCCTCCTCTTCTAATCATTTCCAACGCCGGAGCGTCGTAGTCTATCTGATTAACAATAGGCTTAACTTTTCGCCCATCATAATCTGAAAAATAGCGTACAACGTCTACATCTCTTCTATTCCATATAGGTTTTAAGACTTCGTACATGCCGTTCTGTAAAAGATAGTCGTCTGAGTCCACAAATGCAATATATTCACCCAATGCATTATCTATCCCTTTATTTCTTGCAATACCTACACCAGAGTTAGGTTGTGAAAAAACACGTATGTTGGCATATCTCTCAGCATAGTCAGTGCACAAACTTAAAGAATGGTCAGTGCTTCCATCATTGATAAGCAAGATTTCATAATCTTCATCCTTTAAGCCTTGATTCAGCAAGGACGATACGCATTTGGGGAGATATTGTTCTACATTATATACAGGAACTATAATACTTAATTTCATATATTATTTAATATCTATTACTTTACGGTACAATTTATCTTTAGTGTAGTTCACATCATACTCATTTTCTTCATAGAGTTCATAAACTCCTGATGGGTAACCATTTGTCAAAAAGGTTTTGTATGGCGTCAAATTAAACGCCCATGATCTTAAAATACGAGTGAATAACACAAAACATAAAAATATAACAAAAGTTTTCATCCACTTATAACTATGTATCCTTGTTGAAAGGGCGCTTAAAGTATATATTAGACCTATAAAATAAAACCAGCCAAACCGTCCGCCCTGTCCAAAACGGGCAAAAGCCACCAAGATACCACAAAAGATAATGGACATATTAAGAAACGTCAAATCTTTAGGCGTGTTGGGAATTTTATGATAGTTTTTAAAAAGTATTGCAATAAATACGATTGCCTCTATCACATACCAAATTTGAAAACCGGACATATCGTCATTGATATATAATGCTGTCCTGGATTCTGTTCCTGTTGCATCACCTGCAAAAGATATTGCCCAAGAGGCAAATGGAGAAATTCCTATTAATAAACAGAATACGAGGAAATAAATTACTACATTTTGTGAATATTTTATAATAGGTACAAAGTACATTGGAGCAAGTATAAGAGCCGAATTGTGAAACCCTGCGGCCAATATCACCAAAGCAAAAAATGGTAAAGGTTTCCGTTCCCATATATACTTTACAGCTTGCCAAGCTATACCACAAGCTATGGTCTGTCTCATGTAAGTTATGGAGAAAAACACAAATAATCCAAGGAAAACAATGCATGCCATCGGATAATTATCCATATACTTTCGGAACGTCCTATAATACAATCCATACATCAGGCATGTTCCCAACAGGATAAACACATATCGGTTAGATGTAACATGAGCAACTAACACTTCCCAGGCAAAGTAGGCATACTCCTTTCCACGGATGAAATAAAGTAACTGCTTGACATCTTGGTTATAACCTACAGAGTCGGATATACTGTCAAACAATGCTCCGTAAATATACCGATCATACCCTCCTATCATATCTCCCATACCTATAAAAACAGCCAAATAGGTGAAGTAGGCAGCCAATAAGAGGGGACTTTTAGCCAGTTTTGGTCTTGATAATGAAGAATAATACCATAAAAAGGCTATGGCGAACATTAAGAAATAGATGATCATTTTTGTTGATAGATGTTATGTTGCAACAAATTCCACATTCCTATCCTAATTTGGTCTATAAATACACAAAACAGATATACGGCAGACAGGATCAGAAAGATTCCAAGTACAAGTAAGCCCCCATCCAATGTAGATGTGAAATAGAGAACCCCACTTTTAAAGAACTTAAAAACGTATGGATTGAAATGAACTATATAAACCGTAAAGCTACTTGCCACCAGCCAATTAACAACCGGGCTTTGAAACTTGAATTTGTAGAAAAATAATAATAATGCTATGCTTGATAAAATAACCAATGGATTATCATAGCGAAGCATTTTCATAGCATTCCCGAATTTCCATACTGATAGCACCACTATTATACTTATAAAACAGGTAATTGCAATATAGACATAAGGGCTCAATCGGTTTAACCGACCCGACGGATAAAGTCTGAAATATCGTGCTGTGAGATATAGGCCACAAAAGAATATAATGCTATAGCCACCAATGTAATTGACAACTCCGGTAATCTAGCAATTATAACATTGATAAATATAAAATGTTATTAAAAACATTTGGAACTGTCGTTTATTTACTTTCTCCACAAAAGCATTTAAAACCGGTGTGAGAATGTAAAGCCCCAAATATCCCATCACAAACCAATACTCTTGTGTAAGCCCCATGCTTATTCGTATTACTTGAGAATTAAAAGTCGTTTCTCCACAAAGAATGGCAACTATGTATATACTCCATAACAAGAAGAAAAATTGAAATAAGAGCTTGCCCAGTCCTCTATAACTCGCCCGAACTCCAAACCAACCGGAGATAAGCACGAATATGTTTACTCCACCTATAGTAATACTCATAAAGAGAATCCTGATAAAAGAAGACAACGTATCAGTTTCTATCTCAACCGGCGACGGCATTCCCATAACGAAACCATTTGCATGCCCTATCAGAACGAAGAACATGGCTATGATACGCAGTAGTTCGATATTGCTCTGTCTGACTTTTGCCTTTACAGCTATCTCTTTTTCAGCCATAATACAAAAACATCAATATAAATTGACAAAATCCTGAAAACCTTAATGTTGACAATTCGGGAAAAAATACGATGCCTTTTATTCCCAGGCAATGGATGAATGGGGAAAGCCCCCATAGCTTCCAATTTCGTCATCACTTCCAACTTATATCTCAACGTAAAAGGACCTACATATATTGAAAACAAATAGCCCATAAGGAAAAATATAAGAGGCTTCTTCAAAACTTTTTGGACATCCGTGTCAAACTGTCTGAGCCACGTAAAGTTATCTTCCATACAAAGCAATGAGTCGTCGGAGGATCTATATATATGCTTTTTAGAAGATTCAGATACAGCCGAATGAGGGTTGGCGATATAATTATAAAGAGGCTGATTGATGCATTTGCACTTTCCAATGTATGGAATTAATTTGAAAATCACATCAAAGTCCTCCCCCATTTGATAACTATTAAACCTTATATCATGCTCTTGTATAACACTTGTTCTGTACACACGTGTCCATAAAGAGTTGTTATACACATCGTGGGCTGCCATGTCCAAACCAGAGCTGAAATCTCCTATACATGGAATGATTCTGCCACTGGTTTCCGTTCCCCAGTAATAGCCCATCATCAGCATGTCATATTCTTCTGTTCTCAATAGCGGGAGCAAGCATTCTAAGGAATTGTCAGCTACAAAATCATCTGCATCAACAAACCAAAAATAGGTGCCATGAGCGTTAGTTATCAGTTCGTTCCGAGTAGGACCAATTCCTTTATTTTCCCGCGAAAAGTATCTTATGTTGTGGAATCTTTCATTATACGATTGAATAATACTTAATGAGTTGTCTTTCGACCCATCGTTGATGATCATTATCTCAACATCGTCTTTAAAAAGAGATTGTCTAACAATACTATCCAAGCATCGTCTCAGGAACTTTTCGGCATTGTAGACAGGAATAAGTATAGACAAAAGAACTTTTTGATTCATTATAAGAATTTATAAAGATTATATATAACCCTTCTGTAAAAAGGTACATCACTTTTTATGGTTGGTATACCAGGCACATCCATCAATACACTGATACGCTTCATATATTGTTTGATATCGCGGTACGAATAATGATTTCTGAAAAGAGAATATACCATATTATAACATTCATTCTTTATATGTCTCATTAGCAAATGCTTGTTGGATACTTTATCCAGATAAGCAGCCTTCTTTTCAAGTATCGTTATACTGTCGCTCACCCGTTTTGCCCCCCATGTAGAACGACTGATAGAATTTGTATCACCTATATAGTAAAGATAAGTGATATGTGGACATAAAACCAAAGAACTGACATATGTAGAAATCTCAAAACTCCACATCACGTCTTCATGATAAATCCCGGGAGTAAAATAAGTGTGGTGCACATCAAATATAGTTCTTTTAATTAATTTGTTGCATCCAATAACATACCACTCATTATTGATATAACCTTGAAACACCTCAGCGTTGGTCATAAAGCTTTTTGTCTGAGCAGCACTCACAGAAACTTGATTTCCCAAATTATCCACACCCTTGGTGACTCCCATAACAATCTCCGGCAAATTGTTTTCCATTGCCGTTTCTACAAGTTTTGCTATACAATCCTCCGTTATCCGGTCGTCACTATCCAAAAAATATATATAATTGCCCGTACTGTTGTCTACTCCAGTATTTCTTGCTTGGGAGAGTCCCTCATTTTGACGATGTTCAAGAAGCTTAAAATCAACATTTCCCTCATAGGTCTCTATCAACTTTTTTGCTTTGAAAAAACTCCCATCAGGTGTACAATCATTGACGATAATACATTCTATATTCGCATAGGTTTGATTAAAAACCGACCGCAAACAGCGCTCAATGTATTTTTCTACCTTATATACCGGTATGACGATGCTAACTTTTATTTCCATTCAAAAAACTGATATAATCAAAATCATCCAAATATCGCTTCAAGCTAAAGATGTGCTTATAATCCAATGATTTGCCGGAACGCCAGTTGTTGTACCACTTAAATCCATGGTAGAATGGGTAAGCAGATTCGAATTCTGTATTTTTAGGCCCCATCACAGAAAGGGGATATTCTACATTTGCACACATATCCAGAAGTTCAGAACTGAAAGATGGTCCCTCTAACAAAACAAAAAGGTTGTTCCAGTCGATTCTGTTTTTACGCTCTTCCCATTTCTCCTTAGCACATTTAAAAGAGCTGTAGTGTACGAATTTAACACACACGTCCCCCCCCCC
>NZ_JRPT01000026.1:0-46411 GCF_000762865.1 Prevotella sp. S7 MS 2
CCCCATTTGGCAACGAAAGACGCCCCACAGGAAAATCTACTGACGCGTCATGTATTTCCTCCAGCTCGCAACGCATATAATCTCTCAGATTTCTGACAAATTTTATAAACTCCTTCGGTTGAATATAGAGATTAATTGTAGGCGAATTGAATCGCAGACTTAAATCATGCAATATAACTCCACCCGTACAGTTATTGCAAAAAAGAGAAAAATCTTGATTGACAAGTCGTCTCGATTTATGTTTATGATACCATAGTCGAGGATACTTCAGCAATCGATGGCACAACCCATGAATATGTCCGTTTATTCTTACCATTCTTCTATATGATCTTAGTTTACCATTGCCCTTAGCTGTGCTAAAGATTCTCGTTTATATTCTTTATACTTTTCGTTATCTGCCCTAAGCTGGTATAATTCGCTTTCTTGATAGGTATCAGAACTGTTATATGACGTTATGGCTTTTTCATTCCCAACATTCTTCATTAGGGTTGTACCCCGTCCATCCTTATCATTAGCCGTCTTGACAACGGCTAACAACGGCTTATCAAATACAGTTGCAAAGGCCGTTCCATGAAAAGACGTTGTTATCACGAACTTGGCATGCTGAAACAGCCAAATAAACTCGCATGGTCCAATATGCTCTATGGACAGACAATGGGAATCGTAGACTGTGTATTTACCACCATTATAAACAACCGGTAATCCTAAGGTTTCATGTCCTTAATAATTTATCTCATTATTCAAAGTAGGTTGTTATCTGTATAGTTCTGTTGCTATAGTCTCCAAGAGTGGGTTGTCAGTTATCTTCAGCGTCTATAACGTCCTAACAAGACGTCTTACTAAGAACACAATTCAGACAAGTTTTCTATGATAAAATTCTGTGAGGTTTCCCGCAAAGCCTGCAAGGTAACGTCTGCATTATCCATATCCACTGCAGTAAAGACAGGGCTGTCGATCATTTTTATAAATCGGTTTTTAAGATTTAAAAATCCCAAAAGAGACTCCATCCTTATATCTGCATCATTACCTTGTTGCACAACATAAAAAGGCGTATGAAAGAGAAGAGAAAAAGCAGTACCATGGAACGAGGTTGTTACAACGCAAGCTGCATTTTTTATATAGCCTAAGAACATCTCTGGGGAGGCAGCCTCGTCCATCGTGTCTCTATGATATCCAAGCATTCCATTGGTCAACTCTACAATATCAGCATTTAATTGCTTGGCTAAGCTCTGTGCTTTTTCATATACTTCTTGGTGAGGCTTAATCTCATAGACAAGTATATAAGGCTTGCTTCTATGAACAGGTGCCGCTATTTTATCAAAGACTCTTCTCCCTGCGAGCAGCGTAGGATCAACAACCACAGAAATAGATTTGCCTGTCAATGGCATTAAAAGATCTTTAAACTTATCTTCACGAGTAGAAATGCATGTAACGTTCTGCAGCAATTCTTTTAATACTTTTTTTTGCTCATCGTTAAGTTCAGCCTGGCTTGTACTTGGGGCATAGGAAATCACCTTACACTTAAATCCTTTCCCAAACATCACTGGATCATATTGCCCACCAGTATGATAGGGCGACCACACTTGGTCACTACCTATAAACACCGCATCAAAATAAGAAAAATCGTCATTTTGCGAGTATAGGTAAAAATTAAATCTTGTATTGATAAACTGATTAAATCTTTCCCAACGTTTATGCCTTATCCTTCTATATCTGATATAATAGAGAAGACGTTTTATACATAAAACGACATTACGCGACAGCCATTGCCGACATCCATCTTTTAAATAAGTATTGGTTATATAGTCTGGTCTATAATCGATAACACAAGTCTCGTGACCTTGTTGTTCTAAATACTTATATAGGCCATACGCCTGTAACGTTGCACCATAGTTGTGTGCACTGTGAAAAGTGAGTATTCCTAATTTCATGTCTTAATTCGTTTTAGAAAGGGAAAATATCGAGAAAGTCTTTGAATAATGAGATAAAAATAAACCAACCACAAAGGGCGGTTAATTTCTCTCATGTATTTAGCTAATAACGGGGCTATAGCCTTTTCGAAATCTCCATTGGATCGTTGAATATTTTGCTCAAATTTCAGTCTCATTTCTGTTTTGGGAGTAGGAGTTGTTAGCCGGGGATTGCCTTCCCGCGCTTCTTTTATCGGACGTTCTTCCACAAATAAATTTCTCTCCTTGACAACGTCCCTAAAAAACTCTTTTCCAACTTCCGTACATATCAACACACACGAGACCTTTTCATGATTATAGCTACACGGTATAGTTTTGCCCAACCCATAAAAATCACACAACACTATATCACCAACCCGCTGCTCTTTCGCAAAATGGCAATGATAGCAATTTTCCCTGTAGCTCACACTTCTATGGTAACCATATTGGTAGCTGTCACCATCCTTGGTTCTTTGAGCGTAGAAACATTTTCCATCCTTGTCGTACAACGTAAACATAAAAGTTTGAGTTTTAAAGGCGGGGTCTCTGAAGTTCACACGAAAAGCCTTTGTGCCCATGCCTCTTTCTATCGTTGCAATGTGTTGTTGAAGATAGGTATGTGGTGTCATGCCATGACAGAGTATCTCTACAAAAATAATGTTTGGCTGGTTTCGATACATTTTTCGCATCGCAGCGATTTGGCATGATACTCCGATAGCTACTACATGATGGCCTTGTTTCAGATGATCTTTTATCTCGTTAAAAGCAGTATAACCGGAACTGAATACATATTTTGAATTCTTAAAAGCCGAAATATCTTCTTGTTTATCGGTTACTTTCAATGAGACCGAGAAATCGGGATTTGTTGATGCTCCTACTACGTAATATCCTCTACCAAGTGTATAGTCGTAAATTTCGTGTGCAACACCTCCTGACGCACTTGTACGCCTGTTTTCCATATTTTGCGACCAAGAGGCGTATGCCTCAACGGGACTGTTGCCCTCTGGCTCATTAAGAATAGGACATGTTTTTTCACATGCATGACACTCAATACATCTGTTACCATCAATAACGGGATATATCTGCCCTATCATATCCTCCCGCATCGTAATACATTGCTTAGGGCAAGGATAAGCACACGCACCACAGCCGGTACACAATGATAATGGAGCTAACTTTATCATGATGCTTTTATTTTGTCTTTCACCAAGTTTATCAGAAACTGTTTTTCATTCGATGTCATTCCCAACAACCATATTGATATGATGGATGAGAACACCGCTGCTCCACATACAAATATTGTATTTATCAGAGAAACAGGAAGCCTATAGTGCATATAATAAGGAAGTATTACCGAGAGCATCGACACCAATATAACTGCAACGAAAACCTCCCTCATATATTCTTTTATTGAGAAAGTAGGAATCAGAATTTTCACAATATATAGTCTTAAGAAATAGGCAACCAGAGTCATACATAAAGAAACTTCAAATACGATGATAGGCGGAAAATCATTTGCCAAATATATGTATGATATTGGAAGTATCAATATTTGACATAGTCCCACAACCAACTGATAAGTTCTGATTCTACCGGTTGCATGTGCCATTGTCATAATTGGAGACGACATTGCTGTTATAGCCGAAATAAATATGGTAAATCGGGTAAAATCTACAACATACTCCGGCAATTGGCCTAACCATAAATTAATGATATACGGTGCCTCAATGATAATTGGTAGCGCTACTGTCCAGATTAGATAATATGAATATTTAGAACTCCTAAAAACTAATTTAAACATACTCTGAAGTTCGTCCTGGGCATAGTATTTTGTAATTTGGGGACGCACCGCAACATAAAAGTTTGAAAAAAACATTCCTACCGCCCCGTTTACCTGTGCCGCTATGCCATTGGCTGCATTGACCACCGGAGTAAAAAATATATTAAGCAAAATATTCAATCCCTGTCCTTGGGCTATGCCTGCAACAGAGCCAAATAAATTCCATCCGGAATAGCTTAATATCTCCTTGAACAGCTTCGTATCACGGTAAATCCGGAAATGACACTCCCTGAAATTCCTTATGCAGTATATACGATATATCATTGTAATGATAAGTGATACCAACAGGTATAACGCTCCATAAATTACGAGTCTGTCCAACGGAATAAGGGGTAAACAAAAAACGATCAACAGTTTTAAAGCATTGTCTAAGATACTTACGTACGCAAACACATCCATTCGCTCGTGTGACACGATGGATGCATTATATGGGTCTGTTAGCAAAGAGTTGATGACTGCGAATATTGAAAATTGGTAAACCCAGTTTGCTGCACTGATACGGTCGGGAGGAATGATTAATTGCGTGTTTAAAAACCAAAGCCCTATTGTTTCGCAGATGATGAAGAAAACGATGCAGAGAATGATATAAATAGAAAGGGAAATACAAAACGTCCTGTTCAGCCTTTCAAAATCATCTCTTCCTATTTCGAACGAAAGATAACGTTGGGTAGCAACGGTCATTGCGCTGTTCAACACGCCCATCATGGCAGTGATGCCCCCTACAACATTATAGATTCCAAAATCTTGTACACCTAAGTATTTCAGTATTACCCTGCTTGTATATAGGTTGATGATAAGAATAAAACACATTCTTATATACAGCAGCAACGTATTCTTGGCTACACGCTTATTATTTTCTTGTACTGATGAAGACATTTATAAAGAAATAAGCTTTCTACTTACAGCAGTTAGTATAGTACAAAATCCTGTCATAAAAAACGTTCTCAGTCCTGTCTACAAGCTTTGATATCACGTATGATATCTTGGGTGAACCTTTCTGCGCCAATTCTATTTAAATGATCTCTATCTTTATAATACTTCGTTGTCAAATAGTTTTCATCCTCCGACATATCACGAAAATGTACATCGTTTTCTGTACAATATTTTTTTAGATAAGCATTAAACAACTTGTTGTTATGATAATGACATGGAGAGATATACATGTATAATTCTATGTGTTTTGTCCTACACGTCCTTACAAGTTCGTCTAAGCTTTGCTGTTCTATTGGTTCTACTACCAACTCATCTGCTGGAACCAACTCAGCCCTTGTGTATTCACCATCTAAAGGTGTATATCCGTCGTTACCTCTATTTTGGCCTCTTATGGTACCTATTAATAATGGGAATAAGTTATTGTATCTATATAAATTTGATTTCAATTTTATATTCTCTTGCCATGTATTTATTTGTTCAGCATATTTGTCAACCGTTGGTGACAATCCATATAAATATTTAGGAACACTTGGGGTGTTGTTTAAAGAAAGAGGAGCCATATCTACAATAACTATCTTCGGCGTAGAACGAGAGAGCATTCCTTGTAAGATTAAGTTATAAAAAAACATATCTTCACCGTCTTCCCCCGCATTATAACAGTCCATTTGAAAATCTCTCTTTAGCCTTTTAGGATCTATGCCATGTTTTGCCTTACTTGCTCCTAAGATTAGAATGTCTGTAGTTTCTGTCATAAGTGAGTTTACAGTATGAGGAACATTAGCATTGCTTTGGGGCAGGTGTGCTAAAGTGTATCTACTTACATAGCCTACGACAACATCAATTATAACAATAGATACCAGAATTATAAAAGCCTTGTATAAAAACGTTTTCATTTTTATTTAAAACTGAAAATAAATAAAAGATTTTCCTTCTAATGCTCCAAATAAAATAATATACGAAATGAGGAAAATAACAGTCATAAGTCTGACTACCGAGCTATTAGAACTCATAAAATATCTATGATGACAAAATTCATCCAACGAATCCTTCAGTATCATCATTGCCGTTGAAACTAAGCCCACCGTAAAAACTCGAGGATCGATAAGCGCAATATTTCCAAAACCTTTTTCCATTTGCGAAAAAATAATATTGTAATCCAACAATGAGTTTATACGAAAGAGCTGCCAAGCCAGGCTTACTATGATAAATGTGGAAATGATTGACACTACTCTCTTTAATCCTTCAGGGTGGTATTTGTGACTACGCTTTAAAATAGATTGCGACCAGAGCTTATGGGCGCATAAGGCTATTCCGTGCATAAAACCCCACACCATAAAATTGAGTGCAGCGCCATGCCACATACCACAGAGAGTCATGGCTACCATTTGGTTAATATACATTCTGATTTTCCCTTTCCGGTTTCCACCCAATGGAATATAAATATAATCTCGTATCCACGAAGATAAGGTTATATGCCATTTACGCCAAAAATCGGTTACAGAATCCGCAAAATATGGTCGATTAAAGTTTTCGGAAACCTTGATCCCCATTATTTGAGCAACTCCTATCGCCATGTTCGAATAACCATTAAAATCTGCATAGATCTGAAACGAATATAGAACTGTTGCGAACAGGATAGAAGATATATTATGTTCTGATAAATTGTTAAATACTGCATCTGTGTAAGAAACGAGAACGTCGGCAATGCATAATTTGGTAAACAGCCCCCAAAGTACTCGCTTTAATCCTTCTGACACATAGCCGAAATTGATCAAACGTTGATGATACAATTGTGGAATGAAGGTATTGGGACGATCAATGGGGCCAGACATAATCGTGGGGAAAAATGCAATGTAGGTCGCGAAAGTTATAAAATCGGTTGCAGTGCTTATATTCCCCCTGCGTATCTCAACGAGATAGCTAATTAACTTAAAAGTAAAGAAACTTATACCAATGGGCAAAACAATCTTGAAAGTACTATAATTCGTTTGTAACCCCATCAACGAAAATAGATTGGCAAAGCCTTCTATAAAGAAATTAAGATATTTAAAGTAAAGCAGCAAAACTATTCCTATAATAACTCCAAAAGCTGTTAATTTTGATGCATACTTTGATCTTTCGTGTATAGAGTGGGTTATCGCTTTTCCAAGATAATAGAATATTGCAGTAACAATGAATAACAGTATAGCCATTCTCCTATCAGCCCACCCATAAAAAATATAGGAAGCCAACAGCAGCAATACATTTTGTTTTCTACCACTATTGAGTAACGTGAAATAGGGTAACAAAACTATAATGAAAAAAAACCAAAAAATGATAGAATTGATAAGCATTTCTTGTTATTATTAACTTAGTCCCTTATTTTAATATTAATGCAGATTGGTATATTTTCCTTTATAACAACTTATCTATCACGCGTATTGCCCACCATAAAACAGATTGTTTACCCATCGTATTCTTGATGTAAGTCTGACAATATAGTAGGAAATAAAGGTGAAAACGATGCCAACAACAGGCAGCAGAACCAAACCTTCAAGAACTCCTATCTCAGAAACCTGAAAAAATGGGATAGCAACAGCTAATCATTCAAACACGAAAATCTGCACAACATAGATGCCAAACGTGTATTTTCCTATATTCGACAACTCATCTATGAGTTTTGAAAGTGAAGAAATAGAACTTATAGTTTTGCATATACCCAAACATAGCATTGTGCCTGCAAAGCCTACGATATATTCCGTCGCTATGTAAGTCGGCTTCAATATATTGGCTTGTTATGCCCTAATCCTTACATAAGGGTATGCTTATTATTCCAAAACTAAGAACATTCTACTCCCACCCATCTCCCCACATTTCCTCTGTATCAAGATCGAAGGATTTGGAGTGGGTGCCGCTGGCATCGCCTTCGATGGGATTGCCACTGGTATCAACATTATTGTCTATGTTTATTCCCGGATGCTCTGAGCCGGCTAAAAGCTGAGATGTTGAGTTGTGTTGAGGAGTGCGGTTGTTGGCTGTATATATGGTTTGTGTTGCACGGTATGATTTTATTTGCGAACATACATTTTCTTCCCGTTCCTGATGTAGATTCCGGGTAGCAGGGGCTTGGTGTCGTCCACGGCTATTCCCTAGAGGGTGTATGTTCGGTTGTGGAGTGGTCGTCTATCTGTGTTAATGGTTTTGACTGTTGTCGTTTCGTCCTCGAACTTTATGGAATATTTGGCTTTTGCCGATGCACCCGACGATTTTTGTATCCTGAAGAAAGCGCGCATGCCATTCATCCAATTGCGTGAAGTTGAGGGCTTGTACAGTCTGTCACCGTTGCCGAGGAACAGCTCCGTGCCATCGGTTTCCAACTCAACAGGATCGTAGGTGCCAACAAATGAGTACATTCCTGTGGGAACATTCACCGATTGCGATTTTTGCGCCGTGAAAACCACATTGGTAAAAGTTGGGTTCTTTACTGTTTTCGCGGGTTTGAGGAGATAAGGATTGCCAGCTTTTATTTCTGATACCTTGCTGAATATCATCGTGTTGCCTTCAACCTCACCCGTGAACGTCCTTAATAATTTTCCGGTGCCAAATTTGGCATTTAGGTCGTCCTTGTTTACATCAAACGGCAGACAAATCGTATTCCAGTAGTCTTTCGAGAATGTGCGCTTCACAGTGCATGAAACTGTATCTCGTGCCTTGTCGGGGATTTTTATATTTTGCTTATCGTCCAATCCCGTGACCACCTCAATGGACTTGAGGTACATCTGCTTATTCCGGAAGTCAGGAAACTCGAACCTGACGCTTACCTTGCCCGTGACACCGTAGAAAGGAGCAGTATGTTGCACAAAGTCTTTGCCGTCTCCGTCCTTCTTTTTGCAACAGAAAGTCGTGTCGCTTACTTTTATCGTTATGGTGTAGGCATATTTCAAATATGCATCTACCTTGACTGATTCCACATGGTCGAAGGCGTCTAAAGATTCAATCTCCACGTATCTCACACTATCTTTTTTGGATCCCATATGGAGAACTATATCCCCTGCATTTGTCGCATTGTAGCCGTCTGTCTTCAGCGTCCATTGTGTTCCATATTCCGTGCAGGTGTGCACATCGCCCATATCATCTCCACGACCAATACCTCGGAACATTTTATATAGGTCAAACTTTTGCGCTTGCGCAGTCGATAAAACCAAACAGGCAAGGAAGCTTAATATGAGTCTTCGTGACATCATTACCTATAGGTGTCGTTCAATTTTTGCGTCAATTTTTCTCACCACGGCTCGTATCCATCATAAGGAAGTTCTTCAACCGTCTCACGCACTTCGTCCACGTCAAAGTCGGTGGCATCGATCTCGCCGGTCTCTTTCATCTGCTCATAACCCCAGATGCCACCGCAGTCCTCTTCGGGACATGCTCCCTTGCCGGCAGTACAGGTAGCGTGTTCGGAAGGTTGGTCGAGCACCTTCTCAAGGGCAATGTCGTGTGTCCAGTCGTCGCCAAAATCGTAGACATAGCAGAGTTTTTTTGTCACACTGCCATCTCCAAAAAACTCGCCCAAGGTGTAGGTGTAGGCATCGTAGTCGGGTTCCTGCCAGTCGTCTTCGCTGGGTTCGGCGATGGTGAGTACACGACTGTAGGGCACGTCGCAGAAATTATAGAGATGCTCGTTCCACCAGCCAAAAGCTTCCTGAATAACGGCATGGAAGCCGGAAAACGTGAAGTGGTCAGGCACAAGCACGCGGCGCCATACAGGTGGCTTCGACGTTCCCCGTAATTTTATCTTGAACTGATAGGTCACTTTCAAACCTTTCTTGCCCGAGGGTTGCACCTGGCTTTTGCCCTTGAATAGGTCCGACATTTCACCAGCGTTTTCGAAAATCTCACGCAGACTATTAAGGTCGGATATACTTTCAAGCCCGGGGAAAATAGGAATGATTCTCGCTTTTTTCTTCATGACTCTATGTTATTTGTTATTCAGCAACGGAGTTAGGTGGGAGCAACAAGTCGCTGATTAAATGTTATGTTTTTTGCAACGACTAACACGACTGGACACAACTTAAATGTTGTGAAGAGTTGTGGGTGTCGATGCAGAAATAATTATGAATTATAAATCCGCAGCACCTTCTCCACTATCGGTGCCATGTCGTAGTATTTGTATTCGGCCAGACGACCGCCGAAGATCACGTTTTCTTCCTTGTCGGCCAACGCCTTGTAACGGGCATACAGTTCGCTGTTGCGACTGTCGTTCACGGGATAGTAGGGTTCCATGCCGGGTGCCCACTCCGTTGAATATTCGCGCGAGATGACAGTCTTGGGATTTTTTTCTACATCAGGACCGAACATCTCGAAGTGCTTGTGTTCGATGATACGCGTATAGGGTACCTCGGCCTCCGTGTAGTTCACCACCGCGTTACCCTGGTGGTTGGCCGTGTCGAGCACCTCGTTTTCAAAACGCACGGTGCGGTACTCAAGGTTGCCCTGCGCATAGTCGAAATACTCATCGATTTTCCCGGTATATACAATCTTGTCGGCCACTTTTCTCCACTTGTCCCGATCGACAAAGAAGTCGGTATTCACCCGAGTCTCAACACCATCCAACAGTCCGTCTATCAGCTTGTTATATCCACCGATGGGAATGCCCTGATAGGTGTTGTTGAAGTAGTTATTGTCGAAAACCAACCTCACAGGCAACCGCTTGATGATAAACGCGGGCAGCTCGGTGCACTTCCTCCCCCACTGCTTCTCGGTGTAGCCCTTGATGAGCCGTTCATAGATGTCGCGACCAATGAGTACCAAAGCCTGCTCCTCCAAGTTACGAGGCTCGTCAATGCCATCGGCCTTCATCTTGGCCACAGCTTCGGCACGCTGCTCGTCGAGCTTAGCCTGCGCCTCTGCCGGCGTGGTGACGCCCCACATCTGATAAAAAGTGTTCATGTTGAACGGCAGGTTGTAGAGCCGTCCCTTGTAGTTGGCCACGGGTGAATTGGTATAGCGGTTAAACTCAACGATGGAGTTTACAAAATCCCACACCCTTTTGCTGTTGGTGTGGAAGATGTGGGCACCATACTTGTGGACGTTGATGCCTTCCACATTCTCACAATACACATTGCCACCGAGCTGGGCACGCTTGTCGATCACCAAGCATCGCTTCCCCTGCTTCCTGGCAAGATGGGCAAAAGTTGCCCCAAACAGGCCTGAGCCTACAATAAGGTAGTCGAAATGCATCTTGAAAAAGTTTAGACATTGGACGGACACACCCTCTCCTCCCCCATTGCAAGGCCACAGACGGGGTATGTGGAAGAAAATTATCTTCCGAGGCTGAGAAGGTCGTCCGCTTCAGAGGTTGGCCGAATGTCAAAGGCAACAGGGGTGCTCCATGAAAATACAAAGGGCTTTGCGCCTTTGCTTTTTAACAAATAAGATACTCCCTTTCATCAACCATAGTTGATTTATCCACATGGCCTTGCTCGCAGATTATCAATAACAGTCTTTGTACTGATTGCAAATGTACTATAAAAATAATGAATGTACAACTAATTTCAGGAAAAACACGTAGAGTGACCGGCACGTGCAAATGACCGCAGTAAACCATGTATGGGAATATGGCCACATCATATCTCTATACTACCACTCCATAACACAACAGTATAACCTTGTTACCCTGTCCTTTTTACTTATCGAAGTTGGAAGATTCATCTATTTTATCTACTTTTGTAACCTTATATACAGTATATTACATGAAAAAACAGATACTCTTATTCACTCTATTTGTCGTTAGTCTCTCGTCTTGGATGCGAGCCTCCACCCCACTATATTTCTACCACATAGGGCTGACCGAAGGCTTATCGCAAAGCACCATATTTGATATTGCCCAAGACAAGAGAGGATTTCTATGGGTAGCCACAAGTGCAGGCCTCAATAGATACGACGGTTACGAGTTTAAAGTATTCCGCCATTCAGATAGCAATCAGTATAGTATTGGCGACGACGCCATCAAAAACCTATTCATAGACAGCACAGACCAACTATGGATAGGAACCGCAACAGGTTTGGCGCACTACAATGTTGACAAGGGATACTTTGAAAACTACAAGGCTCCAAAAGGTGGAAGCATACGCCATCTTTGCCAATATGCCAAGAGTAAACTCATCGTGAACAACAATGGTGGCGTGTATCTGTTTGATACACAAAGCCGAAAATTCATTCAGAAACTCCACCTGCCGTACACTTCGTGTATGTATCAAGCCGGCCACACAGTATATATTGCAACCGTATCCGGGCTGTATATGCTCAACACACAGACCCGGAAAGTATGGAAATCGGATTTTGCCAAATGGCAGGGACGGCATATACAAGACATGTTTTTACACAAAAATCGGCTATGGATAGGAACTGAGGGGGAAGGTCTGTACTGTATTGACTTGCAAAACAAGCAAGAACGGCATTTTACAGCGAGCAATTCACCACTATGTTCCAACTATGTGCGCAGCCTGTCAGTAGATAGTGACGGACAGTTATGGATAGGAACGGTCAATGGTCTGAACATCGTTGACATCCAGGACAAATGGCAATACATAGGTAGCAACTCATTCGACGAAGGCAGTCTATCGCAAAACTCTGTCAGATGCATATTGCGCGACAATCAAAAAGGTATGTGGGTAGGTACCTATTTTGGTGGTCTGAACTACTACAACCCACAGAAGAACCGATTCACCAAGATACGCCACAATCGCAGTATCGATGCCAACAACCACAATATAACCAGCTTTATAACACAAGATTCGCATCAAAGACTGTGGCTAGGGACCAATGGTGGTATCGCTATCTACGATTATCAGCAACACGCCTTCAACTATATCACAACACGAGACGGATTACGGTCGAACGACATCAAATCCATCTACATACATCCTACCAACGGAAATATCTATGTAGGAGCCCAATTAGGAGGGTTGTGTATCGTCACCCCGATAACCAATAAGACTCAAGTCTACACTACACATACCGGAAATGCCGACGACAACAGTATCTATGCCATCACCAAAGGTACCAATGCCCATACCTTACTACTAGGTACACTCACCGGATTGAGACACTTCAACACCCTCACCCATCAATTCTCAGAAGTGCGCACAGCCACAGGTGGCAAACTACCCCAACGCAAAATCAGGGTCATAGAACAAGACGGCATGAACCGTCTATGGACCGGAGCCGAAAATGGACTGATAGTCTACGATGCCAAGGAAGCCACACTACGAGAGAATAGTATCATAAACCAGAAGCATCTACTACGCCACGTAGCCATTAACAGTATCACCCTCACCGACCGACAGGCGTGGGTGGGTACCCAACGGGGACTCTATTGTGTAAATATAGCTACGGGGGCTACCAAACAATACACCGTTGCCAGCGGTCTGCCTAGCAACATGGTTTACGGCGTTGTCGTCGATAAGCGCGGTAGTTTATGGATTAGTACCGACAACGGCCTATGTTGCTGGAACACCAAAACCCATCAATTCAGAAACTTTACCAATGCCGACGGCATCTCCAGCAACCAGTTTCTGCCCAATGCCTACTATCAAAGCCCTACCGGAGACATCTATTTCGGCAGCGTAAATGGCATTACAAAATTTAATCCGCAGCACTTTGCGAACAATCATTATGCCCCACAGCCTATACTCACCGAGCTCAGACTGTTTAATACGGTCGTCACTCCAAACGACAAGACCCACATATTACAGACGCAAATAGAACGCACCCATGCCATCACTTTATCCCCCGGACAATCCATGTTGGCCTTTAAATTTTCCGTACCCAACTTCATTGCCGGTGCACACAACACATTTGCCTACAAACTGGAAGGCTACGAAAGTGAATGGCATCAAGGAAATAAGAGCCGTATAGCATCCTATTCCAACCTTCCTCACGGCACCTATCAATTATTAGTAAAGGTAGCCAACAACGACGGTCTATGGGGAAAGGCAAAGAATATGCTCGAAATCGAGGTCTTACCCCATTGGTATCATACGTGGTGGTTTAGGCTATTAAGCCTCATTGTGATAGCGCTGGCGTCTATCATGATATTCCGTTATCTGTTAGAAAGGAAAAAGATGGAAATGCAGTTGGCTCAGGAGCGAGCCGAAAAGAGGCGCATCAGCGAAGTCAACGAGATGAAACATAAATTCTTTATCGACATTTCTCACGAGCTTCGTACGCCACTGACCTTGATAACATCGCCCTTACAAGAATTGCAAGAACGCACAACCGCCCCATGGCAACAGCACCAATTACAACTGATACATACCAATACCAATCGGTTGTTGCACTTGGTAAACCAGCTACTAGACTACCGAAAGGCCGAAACCGGTAATTTCCAACTGCAGGTAAAGCCTATATCGCCGGCCAATCTATTGACAAGATTGTATGAAGTGTTCGGAAAGAAGGCTGCCAAACTAGGCATAGACTATCAAATAGATATAGAGAATTTGCCCAAAGAAACATATTGCGACCCCAATTTTATCGACATTATAATAAACAATCTACTCTCTAATGCTTTCAAGCATACCACACGTGGACAAAAAATTAGCTTAATAGGAAATGTCGAAGACAACTATATGGTACTCTCTGTAGCAGATACCGGCGAAGGAATCGCACCCGAACATCAAACCAAAATATTCGAGCGATTCTACCAAACAGATAGAGACCATGCCGGAACAGGTATCGGACTTTCGCTCGTGAAGCATCTCTGCACGCTGCACCATGGCGAGATTACGGTCGAAAGCAAACAAGGAGAAGGCAGTCGGTTCACCGTTTTATTGCCTTATAGGGCAGAAGACTACCAAGAGAATGAGAAAGTTATTACCACTACTCAAGCCCAAACGGCTGTTTCAGAAAATGCCGAAACCATCATGATAGTGGAAGACAATGACGATATTAGAGAATATATCAGAAGCTCGCTAGCCCCACAATACCGTATCTTGACGGCTGAGAACGGACAAGAAGCTTTAAGTTTATTGACAACCGAACAGCCCCAACTCATCGTCACCGACGTGATGATGCCTCTGATGGATGGCTTGGAATTCTGCAAACATGTAAAACAAACGATAGAGACTTGCCACATTCCGGTCATCATTTTATCGGCAAAAACCGAGCAAAGCGAGCAGTTAGAGGGTCTCAAACTAGGCGCCGACGACTATATGCCCAAACCCTTCTCCATGTCGATACTCAAGAGTAAGATTCACAATATACTACGTACACGCCATCTAGCTATTGAACATTACAAGGGCAAAGTAAACATACAGCCTCAAGAGATAGCCGTCAATCCGATAGACCAAGACTTCTTGAAGAGTGCGCTGGAGATAGTAGAAAAGCATCTCACCGACAGCGACTTCTCTACAGAGAGGTTTGCCCGTGAGATGCTTATGAGTAGATCGAATCTTCATCTCAAGATGAAGGCCTTAATAGGCGAATCTACCAATGAGTTCATCAAGCGCGTAAAATTCAAGAAAGCTTGCGAACTACTACGTAGTAGAAGGTACAGCATCAGTGAAATCGCCTATATGACAGGGTTCAATACTCCCTCCTATTTCACTGCAAGTTTTAAATCTCGCTTCAATTGTCTACCTTCCGAGTATGCCGACAGAGACGTCACTGCCACTTCGGATTCTGCTGATACTTAGGCAATAAGTCTAAGTCGCGCTGTGGAATTGGTAGCAATTCGTGCTTGCCTTCTTGTGTAAACTCCGAACATATATAATAGGTGGCACCCTCACTGTACCAATTGACGAGGTTCTGCTCGGTCTTCTTGATACTCTGATAGTATATGCCCCAACGTACAAGATCCTGTCGGCGCTGTCCTTCGAAGGCTAGTTCGTAAGCTCGCTCATCGCGTACAGCCTGCTGGAACGAGGCATAATCCAACCCCGACAAATCGCAGACACTACTTGGAGTGGCCACAGGCAATCCATAACCACGACGACGTACCATGTTGATAGCGGTGTAGGCCTCAGCCGTGGGACGCTTATGCCATTCATTCAAAGCCTCAGCATAGAGTAGCAACACGTCGGCATAGCGCAGCACATACCAATTGACATTCGACAGATTGGCATCTACCAGATAATTATTTTCTTCCACATACTTCTCGGTATCCCACTTACCCGGACAGATATTATTGGCATACGAGCGCTTCAATTCGTCTTTAGCATCTTCGGCAAAGCTCTCTTCAAAGGTACCTTGGTTAGACAAAGTCTGTTTGCCCTTAGCTGTATAACGATAGTCGGCAAACGAGATTGCCCACCTCTTATCATTGGCATGATTCGGCCAAGAGCCTAAGAAAGTAGGTATGACACGCCAGTTAGCTGCATTACGAATACCTTTGATACCACTAGCCGATACACCGTTCCACTTCCCGATACGCCCACTGGCATCTTCTGTCCCACGTCCTGTAATCGAAGGAGAATAGAACGACACCTCAATAAGGCTTTCGGCAGAATCCCACTTGCCATTACAGGTGTTCTTCCAAAGCTGTTCATAGTCGGTAAGCAGATGGTGTTTGCCCGACTCTATCAACACCTTAGCCGTCTTAGCAGCCTCTTCCCACTTGCTTTCATCGTGTACCGGATACCCCGCCCACGTAGCATACACCTTCGTCAACAATCCTAAAGCAGCTCCTTTAGACATACGGAAAGAGTTATCAGAGCGCAGTTGGTCGTCAGAAGCGTACGGTAAATTCTGCACAGCATACTTCAAATCGGCCTCGATAAATCGGTACACACTGTCGGGAGCAGTTTGTTCGAACGTCTTAGGACTTTCTTGCGAAGCACTGGTCTTCGTTGTCAGCGTGATATGTCCATACCAACGTAACAACTCAAAATAATATAAGGCACGCAGACATCGAGCTTCGGCCATATAAACAGTGGCTAGTTTCTTATCTACATCATTATAAGTATCGACCTTACTTGACAGATTTTCCAAGAAGTCGTTGGTATTATAAATGGCCGAATACAGTTCTTTCCACGTAGCTCTCACCTCGTCTTGTGTGCTGGTATAGGCATTGGCAGGTACCAAACGAAAGCCGTTGGTACTGGAACCTTCGCATTTTGCCAAGTCGGTAGGCAGTGTAAAAAGCAACGACAGATGGTATCTATACAGTCCCTCATTGGTCATACTGCGATACACACCGAGCAAAACTTTCTCGGCATCCTTCGCACTATTCACGTATTTATCTTTTTCCACCTCAGTGAAATTCTGCTCATTGAGCGAGCATGAGCCTAGTACTATCAAAGCTAAAAGCCCACTTGCAATATATCGAAAAATGTTTTTCTTCATGACACTATGTTTATTTATTAGAATTGTACTTCCAAACCGAATGTAAATACACGGCTCTTAGGATATGCTCCCCAATCAAATCCCGGCATCAACGGACTATTACGCATGTTCACTTCGGGGTCGTAACCACTATATTTGGTTAAGCAGAAGAGATTTTGAGCCGTACCATAAACACGCATTTTGCTCAAATGCCACTTGCGGATGAGCTGAGATGGGACGGTGTAACCGAGTGTAATATTCTTCAATCTTAGGTAAGAGCCATCTTCAACAAAGCGTGAATAGAGTTCGTTCTTCACATAGCCTTTGGCCGACGGAACCATGTTAGAAGCATGGGTAGGCGTCCATCGGTCGGCCGTTTCAGCCAATTGGTTGCTGCGTTCGTCCTGAGTTTGCGTATTAAACATACGAGTGGCATTATACACATCGTTACCACAACTGAATTGGAAGAGGATACTCAGATCGAAACCTGCATAGTTAAAGGTGTTGGTAATACCGCCATACCATGTGGGATAACCATTACCAATAACGGTACGGTCGGCAGTATCAATGACTCCATTGCCATCAATATCCTTATATTTCACCATGCCGGGAACCACTTGTCGACCGGCATGCTTGCTAATATCAGCCACACCGGGCTTCAAGGTCATCGTTCCCGATGGCGTAAGATTGAAGTCGGACATCTGATAAACGCCATCAAACTGATAGCCATAAATTTTACCAAGCGACTCACCTACCATCGCTACATAGTCGTAGCTGCTGAAATTGGAGTTGAAACGAGTAGCTGAATACATCGACAGTGTACCGTCTTGCAACGACTTCAAGGTATTTTTAACGAAAGACACATTGATATCGGTCTGCCACATGAACTTCTTGCTACGAATATTGACGGTATTCAAGTTCAATTCCAAGCCCTTGTTCTGAACCTTACCAATGTTCTGCCACTGCGATTCAAAGCCGGTTACATAAGCTAAATTCTGTGCTAAAAGCAGGTCTTTGGTATTTTTGACATAGAAATCGGCCGATAGATTCACTCTACTATCAAACAAGCCAAGGTCTATTCCGGCATTCAATGTCGACTGACCTTCCCACTTCAAGTTCATATTAGCCAACTGTTTCGGGGTAAGCACAGTTACCATCTTGTTGCCAACACCATACTTACTCTCTGTATAGAGGTCCATAGAGAGGTAATTAGAGATACGATCGTTGCCCACAGTACCCCAACCCAAACGCAGTTTCAAGTTAGAAATAGGCTTCACATTCTTCATAAACTTCTCCTCAGAAACACGCCATGCTGCTGAGAACGAGGGGAAATAGCCCCACTTATGGTTCTTGGCAAACACCGTAGAACCATCGGCACGGACAGTTGCTGTGAGCAAATAACGATTGTCGAAGTTGTAGTTAGCTCGCGCAAAGAAAGATAGTAGTTTCTTTTCATAGCGGTTAGTAGCCACCTGACTAGGCGTTGCTCCCAAACCAAGATTGTCGTTTCCTAGATTCTCAAAGGGGAAATCCTTGGCTTGTCCTAGAAGATACTCATTGCTACGGAAAGAAAATTCATGTCCCAACATCGCATCTAAATGATGTTTCTTGGCCAAGATGGTCTTATAGGTTAGGGTATTATTGGTAGACCAACGTAAGTCTTTCTGCATCTGAGTAGAACCATACGTGCCTCCACCACGATAAGCTTGGCTGGAATTCTCGCCATAAAACAAATCGGTACGCGTATTGGTGACATTGTAAGTAGCCGCGCTTCTCAAAGTCAAACCTTTCATCAGTCGCACATTGAAAGCTAAATTGGCTCCCCACAATTCTGCCTGTACACGATTATTAACAGCCTCCGACTGTTTGATAGGGTTGATTTGGGAGTAACTATCGTTCTCTTGAAGCAACAAAGGGTCGAACACCGAGGTGAGCAATTCCTCATCGGTAACTTGCAAGCCACCCGTAGGACGAGCACGAAGCAGATTAGACAGCACGTTCAATGTACCACCCGTGCCGGCCGTACCGATACCTTTTTTCACCGAATTGGAGTAATTGATGGTAGCATCCATGTTGATGCTCTTGTTGATATTCTGCTTCAAACGCAACTTACCGGTATTCTTCTGAAAACTACTATTGGTGAAAATACCGTCTTCATCGAAATGAGAGAACAAGACAGCATACTGAGAATCCTTACTACCTCCGGATATACTGAAGTCATGATTCTGCGACCAAGTAGACTTAAATGCTTCTTTCTGCCAGTCGATACCGGACACATGAAGATAATCATCCAACGACTGGTAGCGATAAGGATTACCATCTGCGTCGTTTCCTTCCTTATAATAAGTGCCTGCATACTTCGTAGGGTTAATCTCCATCTGTAGTTTTGCAAACTCATAAGGATCTAACAAGTCCAAATGTTTTGAGATTGAACGCAGACTAAACGAACCATTATAAGCAATGACCGGACGCCCTTGCTTTCCCGATTTCGTCTTTACCAGCACTACACCATTGGCTGCTCTGGCACCATAGATAGCCGATGCCGACGCATCTTTCAACACATCAATAGACTCTATGTCTGAGTTAGCAAGGTAATCAATATTGCTTACCTCAAACCCATCGACGATAAACAGCGGTGAAGAATCACCATTCACGGTACCGACACCACGAATCTTTATATCAAAACCCGAACCGGGAGTACCATCAGCAGCCGTTACTTGCACGCCGGCCATCTGTCCTCCCAACGCCTCTACTACCGAACCGGTCTTGAAGTTTTGGATTTTTTGCTCGTTAACACTGGTTATGGAACCTGTAATATCGCTGCGCTTCATATTACCATAGCCCACTACTACCACCTCGTTCAACGTCGCATTGTTGCTCTGCATCACGATACGATAGTCCTTTTCAGAGGTAAGACGCATCTCTACATTCTTATATCCGATATATGAAAACACAAAAACCTTGCTCTTCACTTTCGGTATCGTAAACTTACCATCAATATCCGTAATGGTACCACCAGCTCCCGACTTAGCCCTTACGGTAACACCTATCAATGGTTCGCCGTCTTCATCGACCACTGTACCTTTCACGCCGGATTGGGCGAAAGCACTTATTGCGCCTACCAAAAGCAACAATATCATCAAGACGCTCTTCTTTTTCATATCTAGAATTATCTTTCTCATATTTCTTCTGCAATTATTTTCATTAGTATTCAGTGCCAATCCTATTTGAAATTGGTATCAAACCAGATAGCCAATGGGAATATCTGACTACCCTTAGCCACGCTACCTACATTGCCATCGTTGGTAAACGTCATCTGCCCGATGAACACCCCGTTGGCATATTCTTGGTCAACGATCCACTTGTTTGCATTTACTTGGACTGCACAATCCTTCGTTGCGTCCACATAACACAGCGTTGTGTTCAGCGCACCTTGATTATCATAGTACGACACAGGCTTACGAGCACCGGCATTCACAGCCGCACTACCGTAATAGTTTTTCCACATCGCATACATGAACGTGTTGGTAACACCGGCCTTCAATACGCCTGTCACATGCGAAGCAGGTCCACCTATATTATAGTAATTGAACGAACGACGATAGTCCATCAAGAACTTACCCGGCTTACCTCCGCTTACCGTGGGGGCATTAGAGATTCCACCAGTACGCGGATTCACCTGTAATACAAACGGAGTATAATCTACCGACACACCTTTCACAGCTTTCGAGCAATGTACAAACACCGGTGTCTTCACTGTAACCTCGGCCGATGTGCCCTTACCGGTAGTGGTAACAACCAGCACCATGAACACTTTACCGCCTTGCCACTTATTGAACGTAATCTCACCGGTATGCGAATCAATAGTCACATCTGTTGTCGACGAATTCTTAGTATCAATACTATACTCAGCCTCTACACCACTCTGAATATCGGTCGACTGCACTTTCATCACCAGCGGAGCAGCCGATTTAATGCGATATTGGCTCGCATAATTACGCACCGGAGACAATCCGATGTTGTTTCCCCAATGTACATAGGTGAAGAGATATTTATTTTTGATGACCTTCAAAGTGAACGTTGCCGTCATACTTCCCTTTGGATTCTCTGCCACCACGTTGATTGTATAATTTCCTTGAGCTATACCATTGCCTTTATCGGCAGTAATTTCTCCTGTTTGGGCATTGATATTCAACTTTCCGACCAACGCAGTAGGCAAGTCCTTAAACGAATATTTCACCTCATCGCCAGCAATAGCTTTCACCTTTTGGGTCAATGCCGCACCTTCAATCAGTTCTACTGTGGGCTCATAAGCAAACTTCGTAATAGCATGAATCAGAGGAACAATGGTGAAAGTATAGGCTTGTGCGAAGTCGGTAGAGCCATACGCATTGGTCACAGTGACCGCAACCTTACACTCAGTTCCCATCGCTAAGTTGTTCTTTGCCAACGTCAACTCGCCCGTCGTGGCATCTATGCTGACAGGCGTATTGGCCGGAACGACCGACTTCACGCTATATTTCAATCCTTCGCGCGAGCCTACCATTACCGGAGTTACCGTCTTAGTCGGTTCCTCGGTACCTTGTTCCACCTTACTGAAGTTCGGATCATAGGCTAGCGACAACGGTTTGGACGCAACATTTACCTCTATAGCGTTGGCAAACAGTCCCTCGGTCGATTCCGCATCGACCACTGCTGTCGTCAACTTCATATCAATGACATATTTACCGGGCTTCAAATTTTGATGTTTATTACCAAAAGACACCACTCCGGCATCCGATACGGCAAACAGTTCATCATTCTCTACCAGTTCACCTTCGTGTCGTACATTGGCCACAACATACTTCGTGATATGGATATGGTTTCCATCTGTAGTTATAGCAGAGGTGGGTAAATCTGATATACTCTTCGATAATACATCCTCATACTTCACATCTATCTTATTAGGTGTAGCCACAATGCCCTCCGGTACCGTACGCATCATATTCACGTGTACAATATCTTCAAACGCATAGTGTTTCCCAGCCGATTTACAAGCTACGCTCAATGCATAATTACCAATAGCTAACTGGCTGGTATTGGCAATAATAATGGCGCCCGTCTCCTTGTCTATGCCAAAGCTTTCGGTCTGTACTGCCGCGCCATCAAGCATGACGCGCGTTATCTCAAAGTCGTAAGGTTTCGCTCCAATATACGTAGGTGCATAGAGCGTCATGCTCATCGAAGGCCCTATATCGGTAACATCCGAATAGTAAAGTTGGAATTTACCACTGTCTACAGTTTCTTCCGAACACGAAACTACCATCATTCCACTGAGCAACACTATCAGTGTGCATAGGAATGTTTCCGTCATACATTTTATTCTTCGTATCATAGTCTAACTTTAAAGCGTGTATGTCAATTGATATACTTTTCCGTTTACATTCACTTCTACCGACGCTCCACCGGCGTGGAAAGTACCTGCTGCCTCTTTCGGGTTATCGGTAAACCGTGCTTCTACAGTCTGTTTTGCGTAGTCAGCAGCCGAACCGAACGGGCAAATCACGGTAATAAAGCGTGCAGCTCCCTTTTCCGGCTTCCTGATTGTATATTGATAACCGATTCTACTACCATTCACCTCGCCCAATTTATTGGAATAAGGAGAAGTAAGGTTTGCATATCCAAAGTCTTGGTTTGTCTCCGCAAATGTGCGAATAAGCATATTGTTATTATCTCCGAAGGCCGTATGTGCACCATAAACATGCTGAGCCGACAAGTCGTCTACCAGTGTTGTTTCGGCTCCCTTACCTGTTGCTAGATGGAAATTCAGGTTGATTTTATCCTTATTCCCATCTCCATAACCCTCATCTACTATCACAAAGAATCGGTTTTCTACGAAAAACACAGCTCTACGATGCGTCAGATTTTTGTACGATTTGTTCTCTGTGACCAACAACTGTGCCTGAGCTTGCTGCTCGTTCTTCAGCATTTTGCCGTTCATATAGCCTTTACCTATTACCGCACTCAAATCGGTCATCGTGTTATGCATCTTCGTAGCTGCATAAGAGTTACGAGCCACATTACTCTCATAGGTGCCACCATAAGAGTACACACCTGCATCGGGGAAGAAGTTCCGACCATTCTTATAGATGCAGAACGTGCCGTTATCGGGCTGGCAATGCCATTTGTTATTGGGATTGGCATTGTTTTTCAATACCATCATGGTAGCATCGGACTTCCATCCGTTACGCAACATATAATAACCCGACGTAGCATAAGTGCTCACCAAGCGGGTAGGCATCGTCCCTTGACGCCCTTCCGTCGCCAACCATTGTATTTCCGAATCCTCCGGATACATATCGGCATAGACGCGAAGATTCTTTAATATCACGTTCTTGGTATACGATGAGTTGCGCGTATCGTTGAAGTTGTCTAACGAATAATTGGGGAATATCAAGTCGCATACAAACCGTACTGCATTTTTCATCCTACTCGCATAGCTCGACGAGAACACATCCAGACGATTATTCACCTGTGCAAGCTTATACATAGCATTGAAGTCGCTGATAGCAGAGATATGATAACTGGGGTCAAGTTCGTTTTGTACACCATCGTCATTGAACTGATTACTCAACTCGTCGCTCACCATTGCAGCGCCTTCTTTCAACCATTCGGCCGATTTCTTAAACTCCGGCATCAACAATCCGGCTGTAGCAACCGACTTAGCCTGAGACAGTCTGATATTGCTTCCGTCGTTATAATAGCCCAATCTGATGATTTCCACCTCATCATGGAAAGCTCGCAAAACAGTGGTCAACCATCCGGCGCCAAACTTCATCGACTGTATGAAGTAGGGCAATATATCCATTCTGTCCCTTACTCGTTCGGTAGGTTGGAGTCCAACCCATGCTACGTCTTTATCGGCAGGTCGAGCTTGGGGATTGGGATATTGCGCCATCCATGCTCGATAAGTGGCTTTCCACGACTCAAGATACTTCTCGTCGCCCGTCACTCTGTAGGCTTTAGCTAATGCCGGCATCCATTGATGACGATGCAACTGGTTTTTAAATTCCTGATCGGGCATCGTAGCTGCCAGCGTTTCCCAATCTATCTTCCCATTGTTGACGAAAGAATAGTAGGTATCTACACCATTTGCCGTACTCTCTTTGAAGTTACGAATATAGAAACGATGCTGCAATGCTTGGTCGGCCATGTTTTGTTCGGCCGGAGAGATGGTCGGTGTCATCAGGTCGATGTTAGGATTTACCACGTTAGCTCGATTGCGATAATAGGTCAATAGTTCGCAAGCTGCATGGTAATACTGCCTTTGTACATACTGTTCTTTTACTTTTTCCAGTCCGGGATAGTCTAGGTTTAAAACCTCAAATAAGGCTTTATCTACCGAATCGGACGCCACAGAATCCGGGTAAGATACTAAGTCTACCACTTGTTTTTCTGTCGTACTCAAAGTGTCGTTAGAGCATCCTACACTGATAGATGCCCCTATACACAATGCCATAATAGGATAAAACGTGAAGTGTTTCATGATGGTTATTTTATTTATAGTCATTTTTCATATCTCCAATTCCGGCACCACATCTACCAAGGTCTTCCGTATCTGATTGTCCTTGACCAGTGTTTCTTCGCCTCGATATTCCACCTTGGCTCTTCCATCGCGCGTATATACACAGAATGAGCCGGATTTTTGAGCATCTAGAGAGAACTTAATGCGCCACTCTCCTATCTCCCATGTGCCGTCATCGCCCATCGTTATTTTTCTCGGCACGGCTGTCTTGGCATGTGTATCTACAATGGTGGCAAACCGGTACTGTCGAGTCTTGACTGTTTTAGCCGTAAAATGCCAATGGTTGCGATAGGTTTCCATTTTTCCTTTCTCATCGGCTCGCAACCAACTTACAGGTTCATAGAAGAATTGGTCGGTGACGTTGGTAGTCACTTTACTCGAAGAGAAAAGGTAAGCATCGCTGATACCGTGGATGTTTGAAGTAGATATTTTCACTCCATCCGGTCGTTGTTCCACCGTAATAGGCTCTAAAACAGCATGTAACAGATAGCTCCATTCCACAGGTTGGTCGGCTTCCAACTCGTCATAGATGAAGATAATGCCTGTACGCCCCAAACTCACCAAATGTCTCCGATAGGTCTTCAGATGGTTCCTGCCCCATCCGTGAGCCTCATCGAAGTGTACATCGGCCACCGCAGCACGGTTCTTCCACAATTCCGAGACTACCTCGCCATAGGCGTTAGATGCATCGCCTAGCACATAAGACACCTCTGTGCCGTCATACCAACGAGGCATCCATCCATAGCCTTCCGTACCGATGCGCTGTCCCATCCCATCAACCAAAATGGTGTTATGGGCGCGTGTACCACGATGACAATAGATACTATGCGGGTCGACAAACGCCACATGGTGTCCACTGCTATAAAACAACGACTCGCCACCATAGAATGTATTCCATGCATTCTGATTGGCCAGTGCATGCGAGGTAGACCCATACGGACTGGAACGGAAGCTCCACATAGCATTCTGCCGATAGTCGTTCCAATCGGTCATGCCCGAAGCCAGCCCCGATTCAGGGAAAATATAGCTCAGCGGCAACTTGTCCAAGCCGTCTCCAACAGGCAAAGGGCGATGACAAAGCAGGCGGAACCACGACAAGTCGGCCGACTTTCCACCGAACGCTTCTTTTAATATGGTGGAGTCTTCACGTACCGTCCGACGCACGAAATCGGCAGCATAGCCGTTATTCGTTAAACGAGCCAAGGCGTCCAAATAGCCTATTCGAGCCCCAGCGGGCTTCAGTTTCTTCTGATGAGAGCTACCGTTACCGCCCGATTTAGAGAAAGGCGGCTGCTGATACATTGTATAATAGACATTACCTCGATACCAAGGGTCAGCAAAGAAATCGAAGCCGGTAATCTTACTATAAAAATAGGGCAACTCTATGAGCGTGCGAGTATTCACCGTGAAATAAGAATCGCCATTATGCCATGCTCCATCGGCATTCAACCCCGGCATCCGTGTCACCCACACACCGTAGCAATAACGCAACCATTCGGTTGCTTCGGGTTTCTCACCATACACACTCACGGCAGCCATGGTCAAGATACGAAGTGTCATCTGCCACACATGGTTGTCGGCAATATGATTTTCCAATCGGTTTTGGTCGTGCTTATACATCTTTCTAGCCTTCGCACAAATAACCTCGCGCAACTTGTTTTTCTCGGCAGTTGTAAGCAAATCGTAAAACGAATCATACCCTGTTGAAGCCAGCGAAAGTAAGGTAGCATCATTAAAATCGCCCTTCACATTGGGATTCTTGTCCCAATCCATCATCACCAAAATACGTTTCACAGCCTCATGAGCATAGGCCGTATTCTTCGTCAATAGGTAGGCGCGCATCAATGCGTTGCAATTAGTTTCCTCCTTGTCGATGATACGACGACTTTCACGCGTCAGATAGGCTTTCACCTGCATCTCGTTCTTCAGATGTTTCAGCCGGTTGGTACGTATATCCTCTATCTGTTGCATTTGACCTTGCATCACTCGTTCGGCTCGTTTACAATACCATCGGTATTCGGGCATGTCTTTGCGGTTGCGCAACTGCTTCCACTCATCTTTCAACACCAACACGCGAGGATGCATCGCAGGTAGCTTAGATAGCAAAGTCTCGACAGATGGCGGACAGAAATAATCGACTGTGGGATTCATGACCACTCGCAACGTCTTGCTCCAACGCACTTTCTTTCCTTCCACGTAGCCGTATTGCCAATACCACGTACCACGTGCCAAGGTCTTCTCGGTATTGTAAAAGGGATATTTCGTGGTGTGTTCTGTGGTCTCACCACTAGGAAAAGTACTCTTACGCGCGTACCTTATTTTATAGGTAAAGGCCCTCTTAGAAACCGGGCGGTCGCTCTCTAGCCCGTCCAACCCTGTCTCTACAGGTTCTTCCACAGGCAAAGGCCATTGGAAAGCCACTGCCCGATTCGTGATTTCAGCGCCATCGGCAGGCGATGGTGTTGCTCTCATCTCGTGCATCAACGTCACATCACCAAGCACAACGCGCGTCTGTGCCTGCACTCTTGCTACACCGAGTGCCATCAAACACAGCCCTAATACTGCGATATATATTCTTTTGCTTTTCATCATAGATTCATTCTTCATGTGCTGCTGCGGCTTGGCAGCAATGTTGTCTCAATCAGGCAGCGTTGCTGTCGAGCCTTTTCAGCGATGCTGCCAAGGCCTTGCAGCAACATGCCTGTATACCTTTATCGGTCTGTGGGCAACCATTTTGCCTTCAAACGTGTAGCTCCCGACGGATGTTTTTGCATCCATTCAGCCAACATCCGCCTATGTGCCCGCAACACATCTCGGTATTTTGATGTCACAGCAAGATTGATCATCTCGCCCCTATCGTTCGACATATCGAATAATTGCTCGCGGTTTTTACCGGTATCATACATCACATACTTATATCGAGGAGTGCGCACCATCCAGCCCAATGTGCCTGCCGTCTGAGCGAAATTGGTCTCCGTCACGACGTAAGGATGAATCGTCACGCTGCTATCTCCGCGCTCCAAGGCTACACGCCAACTCTTTCCACTGCGCCCTTTGGGCATGGCTATACCGGCAAAATCGCACAGGGTGGGCATTAGGTCTTCACCGTTGTTGACTAATTGCGTCATTACCTTACCACGATTTTTACCACGAGGCATACACACTATCAATGGAATGCTGGCCACATTCTCGTAGAGTGCCGTCTTCTGATTCCACTGATGAGCTGCACAACCGTCGCCATGGTCGCTGGTAAACACCACCAACGTATTGTCCCACAGACGTTGTCGATCCAGTTCGTCGACTATCTTACCGATCTCGGCATCCACGTTCTCCACCAATTGGTAGTAAGCATCCAAGTAATTACGCCAATCATCAGGGGTGTAATCGGCCGTAGGATACATTTTTAGACTAAACTTTTTCTCGTATGTCAAAGCCGAAGCATCGTAAGGATTCCGTGTAAAATTGGCCGGCAAAGGTGGTCGGTCATCGGCCTTTCGTTCCTCTATACGACCGGCCGGAGGATTCTGTCCGCGAGCAAACTCACATATACCATGGGGATTATTAAACGAAGCCACCAAAAAGAATGGCTTATCATGCTTACGACGCAGGAATGAAACACAAGCCTCAGCCAGCCCTTTGTCATCATGTCCATGCAACTTATCGAAGCCAAAGGCCTCTTTTGCAGGCAGTTCATTCGTATTGACATGCCACTTACCGGCGTAAGCACACTCGTAGCCGCCACTTCTTAACACCGTACCCAAGGTCTCTTGGCACAATGAATCGGGCAAGGGTTTACCGTTTTCTTGCATCCCTACCTCGCTAGGCATGTAACCGGTGAACATCGAAGCACGCGAGGGACCACTCAAAGGGAATGCACAATAGGCATTGACAAACATCATACCACGGGCTGCCAAACGGTCCATGTGGGGAGTATTGACGTAAGGATTGCCCATACACGACATGGCCATGGCCGCTTGTTGATCGGTCATGATGTAGAGAATATTAGGACGTTTCTGCGCCATAGACAATAAAGGCAATGTCACAGTCAATGAACAGATGATGATTCTTGCTTTCATAGGCATGGTATTACTATGTAGCGAAAGTACACAAAGCATTCCGTTCACACTAGCAATATTGTACAAACAATTAACAATATCGTGCAAAAATGCCTATAATAGGGCTATTACTGCACAAAACTGACATTGTTTTCAACAAATGAGTTGATATAAACGAGGCTTTTAAGCTATCTTTGCCTAAACATAAAAGTAACCATCAAAAACATTCGCAACTATGAAATTAAGAACATTCGGTGTATCGCTTTTGCTATTGATGAGCGTCGGTATCCGGGCAGCATGGGCGGGAAATGTCGACCATGTCACCGAAGGGGTATTTCAAGAGCTCAATCTTGACTATCCCGGACTGGAGAAAGTAAAGGCATACTATCAAAAGAAGAATATGAAAGGAGCGGCTAAAGAACTGCTCAAATACTATCGGTCGCGCCAAGGGATAACCGATCCCGACATAGATTTATCCAAAATAAAGCTCAGCGACAAGGAACGTAAATGGGCGCAGGAAGCACTCGACCATACTTTCTATGTACACGATGGATACCAACCTTCATTTAATTATGGTAAGGATATTAACTGGCAATACTGGCCGGTAAAAGACAATGAGCTGAGATGGCAGTTGCATCGGCACAAATGGTTCACTCCTATGGGCAAAGCATATCAGACCACTCGCAACGTGAACTATGCCAAAGAGTGGGCTCTCCAGTATGCCGACTGGATTGCAAAAAATCCACTTCTAAAGATTCAGAAGAAAGTGTACGAGGACAATATCAAACTCTCAGACCAACAAAAGGAAAACGTTCGGTTTGCATGGCGTCCTCTGGAGGTGAGCCATAGACTGCAAGACCAGATACACCAGTTTGTACTTTTCCTCAACTCACCGGCTTTCACACCCGAATTTCTGACCTTGTTCCTCGACAATTATCACCGACATGCCGTGCACATCACACGCAACTATTCGGGACGGGGAAACCATTTGCTCTTCGAAGCACAACGCATCTTCTTTGCAGGAACATTCTTCCCAGAATTCAAAGAGGCCAAGCGGTGGCAGACAGAGGGCATAGACATACTGAACAAAGAAATACATTTGCAGGTATACGACGACGGTGGACAGTTCGAGTTAGACCCCCATTATCATTTGGCATGTATCAATATCTTCTGCCGTGCCATCGAAATAGCACAAGCAAATCATCTGCAACAGGTCATCCCACAATCATATATAGACACTGTGGAAAAGATGATTGAGATGTATAGTAACATCTGTTTCCCCGATTACTCGAACCCGTGCTTCAGCGATGCCAAACTTACAAACTACAAAGAAGTCATCAAAGACTACCGAGCATGGGCAAAACTGTTCCCCAAAAACAAACAGATAGCTTACTTCGCTTCGGAGGGAAAAAAAGGCGAACTGCCACCCTATCTCTCGAAAGGATTCCTCAAATCGGGCTTCTTCGTATTCAGAAACAGCTGGAAACAGGATGCCACAGTGATGGTTGTCAAAGCCGGACCGAAGGGAGAATGGCATTGTCAGCCCGACAATGGCACATTTGATATATGGTATAACGGGCGAAATCTCTTCCCCGATAGCGGCTCTTACATCTACGCCGGCGACAGTATTGTGCAAAAACAACGCGACTGGTTCCGCCAAACGGCCGTTCACAACACGTTGACACTGAACAACCAAAACCTAGAAACTACCCAATCGAAGACCATATTGTGGCAACCCGACGGACAAATACAGACACTCGTAACAGAGAATCCCAGCTACAAAGACCTACGGCATAGGCGCACGGTGTTCTTCGTAGATCAGACTTACTTTGTAATAGTAGACGAAGCACTGGGTAAAGCAAGGGGAATGATAGACGTACACTTCCTCCCCGGCGATGGCAAACTGGCTGTCGATGAGGCTCAACATCGCGTAGCCACCTGCTATGATGGCCGGAGCAACATGGTGATACAGGCTATTGGCTCACAACCTTTCAAAACAATTCAAGAAGAAGGTTGGTACTCGCTGGCCTACAGACATAAGACAGCACGCCCCGCTATCAGCTTCAGAACAGAGAAACAGAGTGATGCTCCCGTGCGCTTCGTGACGCTCGTATATCCTTGTCAAGAACAAGGAGCAGTGAAATCTTTCAAAGCCGACATCGTGGAAGCGAGCGAGAAATCACTCAAAATCAATATCAATATTGACGGAAAGAAACGTCAACTCCAGTGGTAAACAGCTTAAAAAACTCTTATTCATCATGAAACTACAAATTATATCGGCTTGCTTATTAGTATCAACTTACTCGATAGGCGCCAATAAACAAAACGAAAAATGGGTGGACAATGCTCTACGCACCGCCACCCATCAGTTACTATACACCGCAAAAACGATTCACACACCTAACACGATGCCCCGTTCGTCGTGGCGTGGATACGACATAGCTTTCCTTGAGAAGCAGATGGAAGCAGACAGCACAGCCTTTGCTCGTGAACTAGTGAAACAGACTCCGACCGAAAAAGTGGGCACTTTACGCACTTGCGACATCTACGATTGGACCAGCGGATTCTATCCCGGCTCGCTATGGTATGCTTACGAGTTGACCCAAAATGGCAAGTTGAAAACCCAAGCGGAACGATTCACAACCATGCTCAACCCCATACGCCACTACACCCAAACCCACGACATAGGCTTCATGATAAACTGTAGTTATGGCAATGCGCTGAGATTGACCCACAACGACACCATTAAAGCCGTCATCATAGAGACGGCCGACAACCTCTGTAAGCGTTTCGACCCACGCATAGGATGCATCCGCTCATGGGATTTCGGTACATGGAACTTCCCCGTCATCATCGATAACATGATGAATCTAGACCTGCTGTTCAACGCAAGTAAGCTCACCGGCAACAACAAATACCGCGACATAGCCATCAAGCATGCACTTACGACTATCAAACATCACTTCCGTCCGGATTTCACCTCGTTCCATGTGGTAAGCTACAATGCCGACGGTAGCGTGGAGAAACAATGTACATTCCAAGGCAAAGCCGACAACTCGGCATGGGCTAGAGGACAAGCATGGGGCGTATATGGCTATACAGCTTGCTACAGAGAAACGCGCAACAACGTGTTTTTAAAGCAAGCCGTGAACATAGCCGACATGATTATGCAGCGCGTAAAGACCTCTGACAACATCCCATATTGGGACTACGACGCTCCGACCTTGCCCAATACACCGCGCGATGTATCGGCAGCTGCCATCACAGCGTCAGCTCTCATAGAACTCAGCAGGCTGGCACCAACAGGCAAAAAATATTTGGACTACGCCCAAAAGATTCTGCGCAATCTGTCGTCTCCGCAATATTTAGCTGCTAAAGGTACCAACAACGGCTTTATCCTCATGCACTCCGTAGGGTCACTGCCCAACGGTTCGGAAATCGACACACCTATCAACTACGCCGATTACTACTATCTAGAAGCTTTAAAGCGCTACATCGATATTAAGAAATAACAACCGCTCTTTAATCATACAGGGGGAGTGAGAGGATAATCCTCCTACTCCCCCTGTACTTTATATGGTGGTATTGCACTTATTTGAGATGTATCCGGCCGCAGTAAGTTCACGCATCTCTTGTTCAGTCGGCATGCGATACTTTCCCTTTGTTGCCCAATAAGCCACATCGCCATACTTAGCTTGACCGAAATCTTTTGTCTCTTGAGTGCAAGCACAATCCAAATACATCTTACCACTTATTTCTCCCGAAGCTTTCGTAGCGTAGTTATCATCTCCCCACGTGAGTGATTTCTCTCCTACTACGCCCCAATTGAAGTGGTCGTGCATCTTATTGCCTGCCTCGTCAACAGGTTCCAACTGTTCGGTATTCTTAAGAGTAATCTTATCGGGATACACTATTTTATAGTTATAAAATTGCCATTGTTCCTCAGCCAATCCCCATGAGTCATCATAATACATCAAATTACCCACTCCCCATTTCTTACCCTTCCAAACTCAGATTCAACACCTTATCAGCCTGCATCACACTTCCTCCATTAGGATAAGGATAAGACAATGCTATCCAATCGTGCTCGTTACAACTTCCCATCCCTCTAAGTGCAACCTTGCGACCTTGAGTATCTGTAGATTCACCATCTAGATTAATGACCGCAAGAGCTCTACTGAAAACAGCCGAGGAAGTAATATTATAAGCAAGCACCTTATCGGTTTTGACCCACAGACATTCAATGCCGTCAGCTTTCTCTGTAAGAAGTGTACGGGAAAGTGCCTTGGTCGTAGGCGTAGGAGCATCTAGCGTATCACGCTCTACCGTTATGGTGAGTTCACGCTCCACTACCGTTGGCTGAGGAGTTGGTGGTGTAGGAACATCCGGCTCAACACCTTCACTCCCACCACAACTAGATAAGATAACGACCACAAAGGCCATCATCAATCTTTTCAAACTGAATTTAGAATCTTTCATCTTTCTATAATACATTGCGATTACCAAAGTTTAATCGAAGATGGAACTGTGTTTTAAGCCATCTTCACTTTCCTGTGTAAAATCAGTTACCTTATTAAAGTCACTTGTTTCCACATACCCGTTTGGGCGGGACACACCTTTGACCGACGGAGTAGAACCCGCCAATAGCTGAAAATCTAAGCAAAGCTCAAAGATTTCCATCTCAGGCTTCACATAACATCTCCGTTCCATAATAGTGATTACAAAACTATCTAAATTAGATTATTTATCCTTTAGTTATCAGTCTCTTATAGTTTGCGAAAGCACAACTCTCCATGACATTCGTGTTATCATCTGATTTATGTTACAATAATTATGAAATTTTCCCATTATATGCAACATTTATACATACTATTTTATATTATTTTAAATATAACGTATATTTTTTTTACCTGCTTAACTCTTGTTTTATTTATACTAAAGTATAATGGTTGAATGGCCATTACACATAAATATTAAATAGATATAAAATATCTCATAAAGATAACGATTGCAAAAACAGATAAAAACAAAAAAAAAGAAGATAAGTCTTGCACTTTATTTCTAAAACGATACTAATTTATCTTTACGCGTTCACGCAAAGACTTACGAGCTAAAATGATTCCACTATTCACTTTCTAGTATCAACTTCACACGCCAAACTCCACCTCTCAACTCTATGCAACCACTTAGCAACATCACTGTCTAGGCTTTTCAGCATTACTGCAGAGCCTAAACAGAAATGCTGCTATCATCTTGCAGCGCCCTCACCTCGCCCCTTTTCCAAGAAGAGATGGGACATATTAAGTTTCCAAGTAAATTAGAATAAAGCACATATTCTTGAGAGTAAAGCTGACAAGCCTGCTTTCTTCCTCAAAAAACAATATCTAGTAACACATCTTACATCTCATCCTCAATAAGCACAAACGAGATAACGGCACAAAAAAAGAGGGTAAGTTTGAAACTTACCCTCTTATATATGAATCGTAATTCTAGATTATTCAGCAACCTGAACAGTAGCACGACGGTTGTAAGAAACTGGTGAAAGTTCGTTTACACCACCCTTACCAGTAGTCTGGATCTTATCACGATCAACACCCATGTTAACAAGTGCATCAGCAACAGTGTTAGCACGACGCTCAGACAGAGTCTGGTTGAATGCTGGAGTACCAGTCTTGCTATCAGCATAACCTGTAACAAGGAGGTTAGTGTTGTTGTCCTTAGCATACTTAGCCAAAGCCTCAACGTTAACGAGATCCTTCTTAGAAGCTACTACGCTCTTACCAATGTTGAAGAATACAGATACAGGAGTTGTAACATATTCCTTAACAGACTTGCTCTCAACAGGCTTCTGGTTAGCCAACATATCCTTCAAACGAGCGATCTCTGCATTAGCATCGTTGAGCTGAGCATTGAGAGCATCGATCTGAGACTGTGAAAGAGCCTTGATAGCGTCAACATCTGGAGTCTTATCCCAAGATGCTTTACCCAAGTTGAAAGTCAAACCAACTTCACCATAAAGGTTGTTGTCGCGATTGTCCCAACCACGATGGCGAGCTAATTTACCAGCCTTACCATCCATATCACTGCTCATGCTGTTCCAACCAAGTTCAACGTTAAGAGCGACTTTCTTACCTACATAGAACTGATTCAAGATACCTGCACTGAAGCCCATAGCGTATTTGTTGTAAGTCATAGAGCGACCTACACCCAAACCTGCGAATGGAACGAAGTTCCAAACACGGCTAGGATTGTAACCACAAAGCATGTTGCTCAAGTTGAACATAACCTGCTCGTTAGCCAACCAATACTTGTTACCGTTACCAGCATTGTCAGCATCAGTTACAGTCTTACCCCAAATACCCTGTACTTTAGTACGAAGACCGAGACCGGGGGTAAACCACTTACCGAGTGCTACAGAGACACCGGGATTAGAACGGAACTTCTTGATTGGGCTATTGCTCAAATTCAAGCCATGTTCTTCCTGAGAATACCAAGCATTCCAATCAGCACCTACTTGGATGAACCAATTGCTCCAGAATGAATTTGTAGCTACACTGTACTTTTCAACAGGATCAGCGTCCTGTGCCATTGTAGCCATTGATAAACCGGCGAAAGCCAGTACCATGAATAACTTTTTCATAATCTATTACTATTTATAATCAAAAAATATTGCTCTCTAACATGATTCCTCATACTATCGCTAGCTGATAATCTAGGAGCAAAGTTAATAATTAATTCCAAACAAAGAATGTTTTTATTAAGAAAAAATGATAAAAGCCACTTATTTTATTGATTTAACGCAATTTTTTGATAGTTTTTTATCTTTTCACTTCAATAGAAGTTCTATTTCACTTTGTTTCAATATACAAAGTACATTTTTGCCATCAGGTGTATAACTGGCATTCTGACAAGCGAAAAGGTTGTTAACAACGCTTTCCATCTCGTCGTTACTCAGTACTTGTCCATAGGGTATCGCTGCTTTTCGAGCCATCACCAAAGCCAACACTTCATGAAGGTCGGTTCGCATATCAATAGGTTTTTCCATGGCAGCTACTACCATTTCTTTTAATAATATAGTTATATCGACACCTTCCAACTCTGCTGGAATGGCATTAACTGCATAGCTATTACCACCTAACGCGGAGAGTTCAAAGCCCATACCATCCAAATCATCCTGAATCTTATCTAATGTAAGGCTCTCCACTGTCGACAACTGAACCGTCTGCGGGAACAAAACCTTCTGCGAGAGAGCATGACGAGTCTGTAATTGGCGCATGTATTGCTCGAAAAGAATACGTATGTGTGCCCGATATTGGTCGATAATCATCAGACCAGACTTGACAGCTGTCATGATATACTTGCCTTTATATTGATAATGTATAGGCGACTTTTCGGCCATTACATTATCATTTGACGATTCCATGGTCGCTTCTTCAGATTGTTGGGAAGCAAACACGTCTTCCTCATGAGGCTGTGATAATCCTTGATACAAGTCTTCCCACTGGCTAGGAGTCGTAATAGACTTCTCTGTTTTAAACGGATTATAGTTGGGATTGTATTGCACTTTCGGCACTTCCACTTGATGATTCTGCGTGAACACGGGAATATCGGGACGCCCTTCGGTATCAAAATCAATAGCAGGAATATCGTTGAACATCCCTACAGATTCTTTTACGGCAGCCATTAGAATCTGCCAAATAGGCTGTTCGTTCTCGAATTTGATTTCAGTCTTCGTAGGATGGATGTTCACATCAATATCTTCGGGGTTCACTTGGAAGTATATGAAGTAAGGTACTTGCTCTCCCATGGGAACCAATCTCTCAAAGGCTGTTTGCACAGCTTTAGCAAAATACGGATGTTTCATGTAACGACCGTTGACAAAGAAATACTGGTAGACACCTTTCTTACGGGCAGATTCCGGTTTACCCACGAATCCATGAATATCGCACATGCTCGTTTCGACATCCACCGGCAACAAATCTTGATTGAGACGTTTACCAAAAACATCGACTATTCGCTGTTTGAGACTTCCTCGACGTAGGTTAAACACTTCTGAATCGTTGCTATGTAACGTGAAAGCTACATCGGGATAAACTAATACGATGCGCTCGAAAGCAGCAATAATATGATTGAGTTCGGTGGAATTTGACTTCAAGAACTTTCTTCTCGCAGGCACGTTGAAGAATAGGTTCTCCACTTTGAAGTTGCTGCCTACCGCACATGAACATGCTTCCTGATTGGTAAACTTACCCGCAGAGATGGTCAATGACGTTCCAAGTTCATCATCCGGCCGACGTGTCTTCAATTCTATCTGAGCCACAGCAGCAATAGAGGCCAGTGCCTCTCCCCTAAATCCCATCGTATGTAGCGCAAAGAGGTCATCGGCTTTACGAATTTTAGAGGTCGCATGCCGCTCGAACGAGAGTCTGGCATCGGTCTCCGACATTCCTTTCCCATCGTCTATCACCTGAATAGAGGTGCGACCGGCATCCACCACAATGACATGTATATTCTTAGCACCGGCATCCACAGCATTCTCCACCAACTCTTTGATGACGCTGGCTGGACGCTGTATCACCTCGCCGGCAGCTATCTGATTGGCCACCGAATCCGGTAGAAGTTGTATAATGTCGCTCATATATGTTCTTTCTTTTAGTCTATTACTTTAGTTTCGTTAGTTAATGTATGGACAGAAATTAGTAGAAGTTAAAGCCTATTTAAGGCTTGAAGTTAACAGACATATGTCCATTTACTCCTTTTTATGATTCCAATGTCTTGATAACATTTAACTCCCGATAACTCCTAAGTTGAGCATTCATGCGAAACGTACATTCTATTATTATATAAGGTATACCCATAGCAGCACCAAGAGTAGTATCAATATCACCAACAATCCAAAAATTAATGTGTTCTCTTGCATCAGCCTGCGCTGTCTACGCCGCTGTACACGAGGCGTTGCTTGTTGAAAAGCCTGTCGTATCGTTTCTGAAGAATAGCCTTCTTCTTTTTCTATCCCCAATTCACGCTTGGCTCGTTGTTCTATCTCTGCGAGTCGTTCGCTGCGTTCATCCACATATATCATCTCATGATGGAAACCGCGTGGCTTGGGTTGTTTGAAGAAACTCATTGCTTTTCACTTTCTTTTGGTTTCGTCACTGCTGGCTTCTGCCTATTCAAATGTTGCAATGGTGCCTCTTGACGCTTCACGACCTTCAGTGTAGAATCGGCAGCTTTGCCACGCCACTCAAAGACATCGGCAGGACTAGTCGGCCGTAGTTCTTCGAACCAAGCAAACTCTGGAAGCTTATACTTGGTCGGAGGTATCTGCGTCATGGGATATAACGTACCCTGCGGTTTGGGCATCCAAATCTTTTCCAATTGCCGATTCTTGTTCATATACATACGCATCGTGTCCGATTCCACATAGTTCAAGCCTATCAACGAAGAATCTTTATCGTCTGTAGGATAGTATATCACCTTTACATTTCCGGTGGCAACAATGCGCCGAACCACCCCGTCCGTGAAATAAGCATCCATCAATTTCGACGACACCTGATTGTAGTTTTTCCCATCAGGCATGCGCTCTACAGACAGAGCCTGCCCCACTACATGGGCATCGCGTATCGTACTGTCTTGCATGTATACCAATATCTTCTCGCCTAATATCTGTCGTTCGCCATTCCAAGTTATCGGATCCTTGTACATAGTCATACAACTATCTTGCGAATTAGCCACCAGCGAGTCGCAGATAGCTTGCATATCTACACGGTAAACCTTTACGTGATTGAAGCAATGAACCTTGCGATACATCGAGTCCGTATTGATATTAAAGGTATATATCTTCATGGAATCGGCGTGCATATAGAGCGTATCTTTCTGAGAATAATCTTTGGCGAGTACCTTTTGAGTCGCCCAACCGTAACCGGTCTTCTCATTATAGTTCATACGCTCGCACTCCAAGCGATTCTTGTTCACCTTATCTATATAGATGACATTTCCGTATCCACGTGCCAACCCGGTATTCTTGTCATAAAACAGACTATCACCAGTAATGGTTTTATCCTTATCTACCACCGTCGAACGGCCATACATCTCTGCCTGATCGGTCTTTGTATCGAAGTAAGCATTCTCCGTATCTATCACACTTCCATTCTGTGTAATCTTCGACGGACCTGTAACATGAGCCTTCGAGCTACGCGTATCATAATGCAAGGTGTCGGTTGTGATAAGCCTACCGGCATTCGTCATACGCACATTGAAACGGAATGTGGCCTCACGTGTATCCATCCTATACTCTCCCCAGTCCGAAGACAATCGGTCTTTACCGTCTATCAATCGTCCACCCTCGAAGAAATAAGCATAATCATACAACTTGTCATAGTCCAGACTATCCGTATAAAGCGTTTGTCGACGATGCTTCAACACGACATTGCTACGCGCCATGAGCATTTGACTTTGACCATCGTACACTCCTCTATCGCATGTTAAAGAGAGTGTATCGCCCTGTTTGAACCGCACATGTCCGAATGCCTTCACCGAATTAGACTGTTGGTAGAAATACGCACTGTCACACCATAGCTGCGCACCTTGGTGTGTGAAGTGTACATGTCCCTTGACTATTTGGGCATCAGGCACCTCTCCATACATGTCAAACTTCAATTCATCCGAGTGAACCAAATACACACGGTCGTCCTGATGCGGTTTCTTGGGTGGCCGAATAGCCCACACTACTTGAAACAGGCATAGTCCAAACAGGCATAAAACCATGCCTATCATGGTTTTATGCCCGCTGTTTATATATTGTTTTCTATCGTTCAGGTTGATCATTTAACCCATCCTTGATATTCAAAGTTGCAATTTTTATAGCGATCGTTCATCCTCACATAGGTGTGTTTGATCTTATTCACTACCCAATCGTGGAGTTTTTTCTCCTTCTCTTTAGCTAAGACCACGTTCTTCATAACTTGGAAATCCTCCGTAATCTTAGCCTTATGACCCTCCGTTCTACTCTTCAGCTTCACGATAGCCACCACTTGTTTACCCTTTTTATTAATCATATCGAAAGGTGCAGAGATGTCTCCCACTTTCATTCCTTCAACTTGTCGAGCCACCTCGGTAGGCAAGTCTTTCATCTGAAATTTAGAAGTCATAATTTGATTCTGCACATCGTTGAAAGCCATCAAACCTCGATTGTTCTTCGTATCCTTATCTTCCGATATATAGGTAGCGGCTTCTTCAAAACTGAATTTACCTGCTTTGATATCATCACTGATAGAGTCTAGACGGGCATGAGCCTTTGCCAGTGCATCGGCAGACACCTTCGGCTTCATTAAGAGATGGCGTACCTTTACCTTATCACCGCGCTTGTCAATCAACTGAATGATATGAAAACCGAACTCACTCTCGCAGATTTTGGAAATCTTTTTAGGGTCGGTCAAGTTGAAAGCCACCGATGCAAAGGTAGGATCAAGCATACCACGCCCCATATAATCCATCTCTCCACCCATACGAGCAGACCCCGGATCTTCAGAATAAAGGCGTGCCAAAGTTGCAAAAGAGGTCTCACCGGAGTTCACACGTTCCGTGAAATTACGCAATTGATCTTTCACCCGGTTAATCTCAGTCTGCTCTATACGAGGCTGACGAACAATAATTTCCACTTCCACCTCGGTAGGAACAAAAGGCAGACTATCTTCCGGAACATTGCGGAAATAGTTGCGTACATCAGAAGGAGTAACCGTTACATCCTTCACAAGTTCGCGACGCATACGGTCAATCAATTCCCTATTCTTGAATTCATCGTGCATCTGTTCACGCATCTGTGCAACAGTCTGGTTACGATATTCCTCAAGTTTTTCACGCGAACCGGCACTGTTAATCCAAAAATTAATCTGCTGGTCAACGCTTTGATTTACCTCTGCCTCAGAAACCTCTATGGAATCGATAGCAGCTTGGTGCAAGAACAACTTCTGAACAGCTATCTGTTCGGGGATAGTACAATCAGGATCTCCACCCCATTTGGCACCTTCCACCTCGGCTTGCAGGCGTGCGGCCTCAACATCCGACTTCAAAATAGGCTCATCACCTACCACCCAAATGACTTCATCTACCACAGCATGCTGTGGAGCTTGGACTTCAGACTTTGCCGAAGTCGTATCTTTCTGAGCACCGAGCCACTTACCGGTCTTACCAGCGCGAGCCGACATGCCGGCCAATAACATCACAGCCAGACAGCCCATCAATATTTTATTTCCTTTTCTCATGTATCTTATGTTTCAGAATATACATTAATGTTTGTTCACGGTGAGCAACACATCGCGGTCTATAGACACTGTGTACTTCTTCCGCAAACCTTCCACCCAAGCCTTTTCCAGTTCCTCTTGATAATCGGCTACCACCAAATAGCGCACATCATCCATAGACTTGGGGACTTTCAACTTCTTTCCGTAGACAGCCATATAAGGATAACCGTCTTTCAAGGCAGACTTTCCATCAACATAACCAAACACCTTGCTATCTATCAAGGCATTGTCGTCCGGTTTGAATAATGCCTGTTCTGCCTGTACACTTACTCCCCCATTCTCTTGAAACGTACGCTTGATTGCACGCATCCATTCCTTAGAATCTGTCGATTTGAGGAGTTTCTTCACAGCCGACAGGTCTTTTTTAGTCTTCGCATAGTAGACAATGCCCTTATAACGTGGCTGTCCCCAACGATATTTCTTTTTATTTTGTCGGAAATAGTGTTCCAATCCTGCTTCATCACGAGCAGCACTATCCCAAACCGTACGGCTACACATATTATATAATAGCAGCCCCTCACGATATTCTTGTAGCAAATAAAGTTGCTCCGGCAACATTTCCTCCAATGTCATTTGATTTTCTTTCGACATCGAGTCCATATTCATTTGCCGTTTTTCTGCCACGAGTTGGGAATTCATCCCTTTCATTCTGCGCAACACATTCTGCCGTTCCACGGTCTTCAGCAATTCCGTACGCACAGCCTCATAAGGCAGATAATCGCACTTCTCCAGCAATTTGATGATGTGAAAACCTGCAGGAGATTCGAATGGCTTACTCATCTCGCCGACTTTCAATGCCGACATCTCCGCCTCAAATTCAGCCATCGTCTCCCCACGTTGCACCCAGTGTAGTTCTCCACCACGTGCAGCCGTGACCTTATCGTCAGAACAACGACGTGCCAACATACCAAAATCAGCACCTTGCTGCAACGCGCGATAAATAGAATCTATCCGCGCTCGCGCCACCATTTCTGCACTCCGAGGTTCACGTTGACCCACATGCAAGTAAATCTGAGCGACTCTGTATAGTCCACCATTACGTATAGCTTGTACCTTATCGGCTTCGTAGAGACTGCGAGCCGCAGCCTCCATATCCGTATTCGATACTCTCATCGACGCCATTAAACCACTACGATAAGAAGCCAATTCATTTTGAAATGACGCCAATGTATCTAAACGCGCATCAAGGGCTGCCTCTACCTTCAACTTGAAGTTTACAAAAAGAGGCAGATATTCCTCGACCGTTTTCTTATCTAAAACGCCTGCTGCGTTGTCTTTATTGTAGGAATATTCAAATTCCGAACGTGTAACAGCCTTTCCATTGATAGTCATCACAACAGGGTCGACAGTTTGTCCGAACGATATGCTCCCCATCAGGAGTATACCCACAAGCAACAACGCAGAAGGTGTACGCACCATCAGTTTATTCGAAGCGAGAATAGTTTGGAGCTTCACTCGTGATGGAAATATCATGAGGATGACTCTCCAACACACCGGCATTGGTAATGCGAGTAAACTTGGCCTCATGAAGCTTCTCTATAGAGGCTGCACCGCAATATCCCATCCCCGAACGCAGTCCACCGGTCATCTGATAAATAACCTCCTGAACCGTTCCCTTATAAGGTACACGACCGGCAATACCCTCCGGCACAAGCTTCTTAACATCTTTCGTATCGCCTTGGAAGTAGCGATCCTTTGAACCGTTCTTCTGCTCCATGCCCTCAAGCGAACCCATTCCGCGATAGCTCTTAAACTTACGACCGTTGAAAATAATAGTCTCACCGGGACTTTCCTCGGTACCGGCTACCAACGAACCTATCATCACACTGCTACCACCGGCTGCCAATGCTTTCACAACATCGCCCGAATAGCGCAGTCCGCCATCGGCTATCAATGGCACTCCGGTACCCTTCAAGGCAGAATATACATCATAAACTGCACTCAATTGCGGTACACCAACACCGGCTACAACACGCGTTGTACAAATAGAACCCGGGCCGATACCCACTTTGATACCGTCGGCACCATTCTCTACCAATAGCTTAGCCGCTTCTCCCGTAGCCACATTACCCACGATTACATCTACTTGTGGGAACGTTGCTTTCACCTCGCGCAACTTTTCTATCACGCCTTGTGAGTGTCCGTGAGCCGTATCAATGACGATAGCGTCGGCTCCGGCCTCCACCAATGCACGCGCACGATCCAAGGTATCGACCGTCACACCCACACCGGCAGCCACACGCAAACGACCTTTCTCGTCTTTACAAGCCATTGGCTTGTCCTTAGCCTTGGTAATATCTTTATAAGTAATCAATCCTACCAAACGGTTGGCAGCATCAACTACCGGTAATTTCTCAATTTTATTTTCCTGAAGAATCTGTGCCGCAGCCGTCAAGTCGGTCTGCTGATGAGTCGTAACAAGATTCTCCGATGTCATCACTTCGTCAATCTTCTTGTCCAATCGACGCTCAAAACGCAAGTCACGATTGGTGACGATACCTACTAAGTGGTTTTCTTCGTCTACCACGGGGATACCGCCGATATGATATTCGTGCATCATTTCCAGCGCATCTCGTACCGTACGACCACGACGAATTGTCACTGGATCGTAAATCATACCGTTTTCAGCACGCTTCACGATAGCCACCTGACGCGCCTGATCCTCTATCGTCATATTCTTATGAATAACACCGATACCTCCTTCACGGGCAATAGCGATAGCCATAGCCGACTCCGTAACAGTGTCCATAGCCGCTGTAACGAAAGGAATATTAAGCGTAATGTTACGTGATAACTGTGTTTTTAACTCTACCTCTTTAGGTAGTACATTCGAATAAGCTGGAATCAAGAGGACGTCATCGTAAGTGAGGCCGTCCATTACAATTTTATCTGCAACAAATGATGACATATTGTAATTTTAAAAATTTATTGCGTGCAAATATAGTAATAATTTTCCACATAGCCCTTCTATCCTCTGAAGATTTCAAATCTTATTAATGCTATTTAACGACCATGTGCAGAGGGTATCTACAACAAGTAAATATTTCATCCTCAAGTACCGTTTTGTAGCAAGAAAGTATTATCGTCACAGCACAACAAACTAGCAATAGCGATGTGGCTTATCGACTCACCGACAACGCCAACTACCATACAACGGAACTTGATACCATTACCCACCTCTTCGGTCGCAACTATGATGGTTGTTCGTTTATCACCGGTCTTGGTGTCAAACAACTAATAGGAAAAACGACCAAGTAGAATTTTCACTCAACGAAATAGCCATCAACTGACAAGCCCCATTGACCTTCGCCCCCGCATTTGCAAGGGAATAGAGGATTCGTATCGAAAGATATGTCTTATTCTTGTTTACTTGTAAACTTGTCTACTAGTCAAATCAATAGACAAGTTCTTCCCTTCCCACTCCCCATTTGTCCTCCCTTGCTTCGGGAGAGGACTGGAGAGAGGTTATTGCAACGGCTTTGCAGCATTGTTGTAAAGCCCGAACAGAAAGACTGAAAAGCCTATACAGCAACACTGCTACGGCTCATCAGTAAATAAAGGAAAATGAGTTTAGGATGCAAGTTCTTGTCATTTTCCCGTTTATTTCTTATCTTTGCAACCCAAAACAGTAATTATTAATCACTCAAAAAAATGAACACAATTATTTTAGCATTCACTATTTTCTTTGCGTTACGCCTTGTATCATTGGCTTATTCCATCTACAACGAGAAACGAATTGTCAAGGCCGGAGCAGTGCAATACGGCAAAACAAACTCCCTGTTACTCACCCTTGCCCACATTGCCTATTATTTTGGTAGTTTGTACGAGGCCTATGTTGGCGGACATACATTCGGTACATGGGCTTGGGCAGGTGTCGGTGTCATGACATTTGCCTACATCATGCTTTTCTACGTCATCTACCAACTACGCGACGTGTGGACGGTGAAGCTCTACATCGTGCCCAACCACCACATCGTCACAAGCTTCTTATTCCGCACTGTGCGCCATCCCAACTATCTCCTTAACATCATTCCGGAGCTCATCGGTGTGGCTCTACTCTGCCAGTCTTGGTTTACATTGACCATCGGATTTCCACTCTACTGCTGTCTATTGGCTGTCAGAATACGTCAAGAGGAAAGAGCTATGGCCGATTTGTGGAAACAATAAGAAACTAATATTCATCGCATGATCAATTCAATCAATATGAAACATCTCATCACGATTATCACATTACTATTCAGTATCAATCTAGCTGTATCGGCACAGCATGCCAAAGCCGACCGAATCATCGGTACCTACATGACCGAGGGCGACAAAGGCAAAGTGGTCATCAGCAAAAACGGCAACGTATACAACGGTAAATTGGTATGGTCTATCACGCCCGGTGCACTCGACAAACACAATCCCGTTCCTGCCGAACGTACAAAAAAGCTGGCTGGAAAGAACATTATCACAGGCTTTCAATATACCGATGGCGACGTATGGGAGAAAGGGAAGATATACGACCCTGAAAGTGGGAAAACCTACAAGTGCAAGATTACCATGAAACCTAATGGCGACCTCATCGTAAGAGGATTCATCGGCATCTCGCTACTGGGCAGAAACACCGAGTGGAAACGAGCAAAATAAGAGCCCGGTATTCCTGCTATACACATAGAAATGACAAAGGCCGCAAATCGCTTCAATACGATTTGCGGCCTTTATTATAGGGAAACAACCTACTTACTTCTTGAGAAAGACTTTCGACAACCACTTACGTACGAGCATATCATAGTAATGCAACAGCACGTAGGCAAGAATAATGTTGGCGATAAGAATAGGAACGCCTACCGGCAAAGCCTGCTCCAAGGGCACATGATTATTCCATACCCACGCATAGAAGAGATAAAGCGAGGGGTAATGGATGGCATAAACAGGATAAGAGACGTCGCCCAAGAACTTACAAATCCAAGCCGATCGTTCGTCGGTAACGCTGCCCGATGCACCCAACCACACCAAAATGGGAAAGAATACAACCACGGCTACAGCATCGTAGATACCATTGGCCACAGCCGTTTCACCAAACTGCAAGTATGGCATAGCCGTCAATACCACGACAAACAGACCACAAATCCAGAAAGCACCGCGTATTTTGACCGGTCGGAACACACGCGACATGAGCAGACCGGCCGTATAACAGAAGAGCATTAAGAGCATTCCGGCATAGTGGAGGCCGTCGGCCATGGTCCAACCTACACCAAGATGGTAGCTTCCGGAACCATTTCCGATAGAGTACCAAGCCAAGCCGACACCCATCAAAGCGGTGAGAACAGCCAGCACTTTGGTTGGTAATCGGTGGATAAAGAGGGCATACAAGATATTCCCGATGTACTCCATGAAAAGCGACCAATACGGTCCGTTGAGCGGAAAAAGTTCACCATTGCCTCTAACTTCGATTCCGGCACCGGGCGCAGCGGGTATCATAAACAGAG
>NZ_JRPT01000027.1:0-60277 GCF_000762865.1 Prevotella sp. S7 MS 2
CATAGAATGAGTCTATACGAGGGATTACAAGTATCTGAAATCTCCCAAACATTACATATGAACTATAAGAGCGTTGAAAACAGACTTGGAACAGCCCGAAAAGAGGTGCGACAGTACGTGCGTCGGATGCTAGCTTCATAAAAACAACAATCCCTCGATGTGCATTTCGCTTCATCGAGGGATTGTTGTTTAGTTGTTTTTGCAAGCAATAACCGTTGTCAATTGGTCATCGAAATAGAACGTTTGCTTCAAAGTGTCTGTCCCATTGACATATTTTGCCCGTACGAAGAGCACTTTTTTATTGGGCGAAGTCTTGAATTTGACGCCTTTCTTGAATGATTTTTGCGTTGCAATATTCGTTTCCATGCGTTTGATGACAGCCGGTGTGATGTAGAAAGAAGAGTCTACATCAGAGACCGTAAGGGCTGCAATGTCTTGGTTTACGAGGTTATTGGCCAAGTAATTTTCTACCAAACCCTTTGCCCGATGCTTCATTCCGCATGAGGAAAGAGCCATTGCTATGAAGGCAATGGCCATGTATGATACAGTCTTATTTTTTAGTTGCATGCTTGAGAATGTCTATCAAATGATCCCAAACCATCTGTACGCTTGGAATATAGAGGCGTTCCTCGGGTGTATGGACGTAGCGAAGAGTTGGGCCGAAGCTCACCATATCTACGTTAGGATACTTCTCTGAGAACAGTCCGCATTCCAAACCTGCATGGATACCCAGTACTTTCGGTTCTTTACCAAATAATCTCTTGTAGCTTTCTACAGCGGTTTTGGTCAATTTACTGTCTGGATTCATCTTCCAAGCAGGGTACTTATCGGTGACGGTAAGTTCTGCACCGGCCAATTGGAATGCCGCTTTGACAGTATTGGTCATATTCTCTAAGTTGCTCATTACGTTACTACGCTGGCTTGCAACGACGTAAATCTCGTTGTCAGAAGTCTGTACACTCGCAACATTGCTTGATGTTTCGACCAACCAAGAGATGGCTTCGTCTTGGCACATGGTGAATATTCCGTTGTCAATGGCTTGCATGGCCAAGATGAACTTATTGGAAATGTCCTGAGGTAGCACCTTTACGGCGTCTGTACTTGACATGGCAAACTGCATCGCTTGGTCGGTTACGTGGAACTCTTCTTCCACTTCCGATACGAAAACATTCCAATCTGCCTTTACATTTTCCTTCATATCGCTCTTGACAGCGAATATAATCTTGCCGTCACGAGGGATAGCATTGTGCATTTTTCCTGAATTGAAAGAAGCTAAACGCAGTCCATATTTCTCGTTGGTAAGGTATAAGAAGCGAGTTAAAATTTTGATGGCATTAGCTCGTTTCTTGTTAATATCGTCCCCGGAGTGCCCGCCTGTCAGTCCCTTTAGCGATGCCTCTAGGAAGAAGTAGCCCTCCGGAGCATCCTCACGGTCAAACTTAAACTTGGCATGTGTGGTTTGGCCACCCGCGCAACTGACGAATATCAATCCCTCGTCTTCTGAATCCAAATTGATTAATTGGGTTCCAGTCATGAATCCGGCAGCCAATCCGTGGGCGCCGGTAAGACCGGTTTCCTCGTCACGAGTAAAGAGACATTCTAGTGGACCGTGCTCTATCTGGTCGTCTTCTAACACTGCTAACTGCATAGCCACACCGATACCGTCGTCAGCACCGAGCGTTGTGCCCTTAGCTGTGAGCCAATCTCCATCGACATAAGTCTGTATTGGGTCGGTCAAGAAGTTGAAGTCAACATCCACCAATTTATCACATACCATGTCCATGTGGCTTTGTAGGATGATGGTGTCGCGGTCTTCGTAGCCCTTGGTTGCCGGCTTAGATATTAGCACGTTGCCTATCTCATCGACCTTGGTAGCTAGTCCATGACTCTTACCAAACTCTTTTAAATACTCTATAATTTTCTCCTCGTGTTTCGAGGGACGCGGAATCTGATTTATTTTTGCAAACTGTTCAAAAATGTGTGCAGGCTTTAATTCGTTTTTATTCATTTAATTATGTTATTTTATTTTGTCCTTTTATGGTTTTATATTACCTTTGCGACGTACTAAAAGGGTACATCTTATTCTGCAAAAGTAATAAAAATGGTACAAACATTATTAATGAGCGTGTTAATAATTGCTATCTCTATAGCTTTGTTGAGCGTGAAATTGATATTTAAGAAGAACGGAAAGTTTGCTTCTCAGCATATCCATGACAGTGCTGCCTTGCGTAAACAAGGTATTCATTGCGTCGTAGATCAGGACAAAGAGGCTAGAGCTGCGAACAAGGCATATTAAGAATCATAATTAAATAAAATACAAATGAAAAAGAAAAACATCTTTCTCAATATGGCTCTTGCTGCTACAGCAATTCTTGCCATGACTTCATGTAATCAGTCAGCTCCTAAAGTAGATAACAAAGCTGAGGCTTCTCAGCCTGCTCCTACAAGCTTGAAGATAGCTTATGTAGAAGTAGATAGTATCATGACACAATATAAGTTCTGCAAAGAATTCTCTCTCATCCTTCAGAAGAAGGGGCAGAATATTCAGAATACATTGGCTTCCAAGAACCAGCAATTGCAGGCTGCGGCTGCCAACTTCCAGCAAAAAGTACAGCAGAATGCTTACACTCGTGAGCAGGCTGAGGCTATCCAAGCCGGTCTTCAGAAGCAGAACAACGACTTACAGGCTCTTAATCAGCGTCTAAGTAGTGAGTTTCAAGTAGAGACCGATAAGTATAATAAGGCTTTACGCGATAGCATTCAGAACTATCTGAAGACTTACAATCAAGATAAGAAGTACAGCATTATCTTGAGTAAGGCCGGTGATAACCTACTCTATGCAGACAAGGCATACGATATTACCAACGAGGTAATTGCAGGTTTGAACAAAGCTTACAAGTCTACAGTAAAGGCTGGAGCTGATAAAAAGTAAGAAACAATTTCTAAATATTAAATACCTTCTCGTTTCGAGAGGGTATTTTTTTTGTCTATAATCGGTGCTTGCTGTCATTTGTTTTTGTACTTTTGTATTATGACAAGAAAAGAACGATACGAGTATATACTCGATTATTTTCGTCGCGAGAAGCCTAGTGTGGGCACAGAATTGCAATTCGGCAGTGCTTTCCAACTGCTCGTTGCCACATTGCTCAGTGCACAATGCACCGATAAACGTATCAATGAGGTGACTCCGGAACTCTTCCGCCACTATCCGGATGCCCGCTCCATGTCGCAAGCCGAGCCCGAAGAGGTGTTCGAATATGTGCGAAGTGTGTCTTATCCCAATGCCAAAAGCAAGCATTTGGTAGAGATGTCGCGTATGATAGTGAGCGATTTCGGCGGAGAAGTACCTAGCGAAATGACTGATTTAGTGAAACTTCCGGGAGTGGGGCGTAAGACTGCTAACGTGCTTCAAGCCGTTTGGTTTGGTCGTGCAACAATGGCTGTTGATACCCATGTCTATCGGGTGAGCCATCGACTAGGGCTCGTCCCCAAGACGGCTAACACTCCTTTGAAGGTTGAGCAAGTCCTCATGAAGAGCATACCCGACGAGGATATACCCAATGCACATCACTGGTTGTTGCTGCATGGACGCTATGTGTGCCAGAGTGCACGTCCTAAATGCGAAGTGTGTCCATTCGATTCGTTCTGTCCTAAACTGTTGGAAGGAAGTAAATTAGAATAAATAATGTATGGATATAAGGAGAATCAATAAGTTTTTGCAGGCCATTGCAGCCAATAATAATCGCGAGTGGTTTCAAGAACACAAAGCAGAATACGAGGCCTGTAAAGCTGATTTCGAGCAGAGTGTAGACCAACTTATTTTGGCAATAGCCAAGTTTGACCCTTCAATTAGTTATCTGACGGCTAAAGATTGTACCTATCGCTTCTATCGAGATACACGTTTCAGTGAGGATAAGAGTCCGTACAAGACTCATTTCGGAGCTTATGTCAGTGCCAAAGGAAAGAAGAGTCTCCATGCCGGTTATTATCTCCATATAGCTCCGGATGGCTGTATGCTTGCCAGTGGAGCATATTGGTTGCCTACCAATATACTTACCTCGTGTCGCAATGAGATTCTTGGTAATACCGAGGCATGGCTCAAGTGTGTGGAGAATGGTGCCTTTGTCAAGACCTTCGGCTACGCCAATGAGGGTGATATGGAGGTGAAGTCGGGCAAAGGATTCGGCATGACTCGTCTGAAGACTGCACCGAAAGGATTTCCTCGTGATTCGGAATTAGTACCTTATCTACGCATGAAAGATTATGTGTGTTGGCAGTATGTGCCGGCTACCCTGTTTGAAAAGGAGAATTGGATAGCTGAGAGTGTGAAGGTATTCAAGGTTGCCAAGCCCATGATGGACTTTATGAACAGCGTCATAGATGACTACGAATAAAATGAAAATGGGAGTTAAACGAGTTTAGTCTTTTCTTTTTTATATGTAGACAAATTCGTTTAATCCCCAATAGTTTTGTAGCTTAGTATTTTAGCTAAATTACGATAATGCCCTTATAATTCTGCATCCGACTTATCAAATGTAGTCGTATTCATATTACCGGTCTCAATACCGAGTTTCAACCATTTCATGCGTTGCTTGCTAGTTCCGTGGGTGAAACTCTCCGGTTGACTATATCCACGTGCTTTTTCTTGCAAGTAGTTGTCTCCAATTACCTGTGCACAGTTAATAGCCTCTTCTAAATCACCCTCTTCCAGACTGTTGTATTCTTCGTTGTCATAGTGTGCCCATACGCCCGCATAGTAGTCTGCCAATAGTTCCAGTCGTACGCTTACCTTATTGGCATCGGCTTTACTCATCGAGTTCATGGCTTGATGGGCTTTGCCGAGTGTTCCTAATAGGTGTTCTACGTGGTGTCCTACCTCGTGGGCTATGACATAAGCGTAGGCGAAATCGCCCTCAGCCCCTAGTTGACTCTTCATCTGTGAGAAAAACGAAAGGTCTATATAAAGCTTTTGGTCGGCCGAACAATAGAACGGACCTACCGATGCCGATGCGTTACCGCAAGCGCTTTGAACTTGTGAGGTGAACAGTACAAGCGTAGGAGGTGTGTATTTACGCCCCATCTTTTGGAACACTTCGGTCCATACATCTTCTGTTCCTGCAAGGATTTGGCGTGAGAATTTAGCTAATTCCTGCTCTTCCGGAGCGAACGATTGTTCCTCTCTTGGTGAGGTCTGATCTTGTAATTGTTCCAATCCTCCTTGTTGTACGACGTTGTTAACGACATCGCCAAGGTTGCCACCCGACATGAATGTGATGATGGCAATGAGGATAATACCTCCTATACCACCTATACCAGCCTTGGCACCTCCGCTCATTCCTCTGCGATCTTCAACGTTGTTGCTCTCGCGTCTACCTGATAATCTCATAACTCTTATTCTAAAACTATGTTAATGTATTTTGTAAACTTACGCAAAAAATCCGAATACAGCATCGTAATGGTGTGATTTTTCTCTCTTTGATTATCGTGCTTTTATTTCTTGTCTCTTTACTTTTTCCCTTTCAACTCATCACTTCTCACTCTTAACTCATCACTCTTTACCATGCTGCAAGGCCTTGGCAGTCTTGCTGTTTGGCTTTTGCAGCGATGTTGAAGAGTCGATGCAGCGATGCTGCGAAGCCCTTGCAGTGAGGTTAGTTTTTAAGTTTATGGATTTATAAGTTATTGAGTTCTGTGGTAAATACAATTTGTTTACACATGGAAAAATAGAAACTTGAATCGTAATCGTTGCATTCTAACGATTTATTCGTTATATTTGCGTAGAGCAACCGAATGTGGAACTAATACTAAAAGCTATGGATAAGAACGAAAAATTTATTATTACGATAAATCGAGAGTTTGGTAGTGGTGGGCATGCTATTGGTGAAGAGCTGGCTCAAAGGCTCGGAGTGAAGTTGATAGACAAGCAGGTGTTACAGGCTGTGGCCGATAGGTTCAGCCTGTCTAAAGAAGAGGCTGAGGCTTTGGAGCAGCGCCGCCCATCTTGGTGGGACGACTTTACACACTTCTATCAGTCGTTTATGGCTATGAACGAGTATCATGTTACCCCTCGCGATATCACGTCTCGACAATTGTTTTTTGCTCAAGGTAAGGCCATGAGCGAGATAGCTAGTCGTGAATCTTGCGTGATAATAGGTCGCTGTGGATTTGATATTTTCAAGGATACGCCTAACGTTTTGAAGCTGTTTGTGCATGCTTCGCGTGATTATAGAGTTCGGCGTATCATGGAACGATATGGTGTAGACGAGCAAAAGGCTATGCAGATGATAGACGATAACGACTATACGCGACAACTTTATACCAAGATTTTCACAGGGCACGAGTGGTATGATGTGCACAACTACGATTTGACATTAAACGTAGGAAAGTATGGGCAGAGTGGTGTCGTAGATTTATTGATGCGATTTATTGACTCCTAAAAATGCTTTTCGGGGCAGTATTACAGTAGAAAACTTTTTGCAAAGTGCTGATTTTTTCGTATTTTTGCAACGTTTTTGAGTATACATAAAAATCATTATATAATGAATATTTCTTATAAATGGCTTAAAGAATATGTCGATTTTAATCTCACTCCTCAAGAGACAGCGGACGCGTTGACTTCTTGTGGACTTGAAGTCGGTTCGCTAGAAGAGGTACAAACCATCAAAGGAGGGCTGAAAGGCTTGTTTGTTGGTAAGGTGTTGACCTGTGAGGCACATCCAAACAGTGACCATTTACACGTTACTACAGTAGACTTAGGCAAGGAAGCGCCACAGCAAATCGTATGTGGAGCAGCCAACGTGGCAGCCGGACAAAAGGTTATCGTAGCCGATTTGGGGTGCGTGCTTTACGATGGTGACGACTCGTTCACCATCAAAAAGAGTAAATTGCGTGGTGTAGAATCATTGGGAATGATTTGTGCTGAAGATGAAATCGGAGTGGGAACATCTCACGATGGTATCATCGTGTTGCCCGAAGATGCACCGGTGGGTATGCCTGCTGCAGAATATTATCATCTAGAAAGTGACTGGTTAATAGAGGTAGATATCACTGCTAACCGCAGCGACGGGTTGAGTCATTATGGTGTGGCTCGTGATTTGTATGCTTGGTTGTTGCAGAATGGGTATGAAACCAGTCTGCATCGTCCTGATACATCAGCTTTCCAAGTAGACAACCACGATCTGCCCATTGACGTGGAGATACAGAATACGGATGCTTGCAAGCGTTATGCTTGTGTGAGCATCAGCGACTGCGAGGTGAAGGAAAGTCCAGAGTGGTTGAAGAATAAATTGAGCGTGATAGGTCTTCGTCCTATTAATAATATAGTAGATATTACCAATTATGTCATGATGGCTTATGGCCAACCCATGCATTGCTTTGATGCCGACATGGTAAAAGGGCACAAGATAGTAGTTCGCACGCAACCAGAAGGTACTAAGTTTGTGACACTGGATGGCGAGGAACACGAATTGGGCGAGCAAGATTTGAGCATTTGTAATGCCGAAGATCCTATGTGTATAGCCGGAATCTTTGGTGGAAGGGGTAGTGGAACATACGAGACAACACGCAATGTGGTGTTGGAGAGCGCTTATTTCCATCCTACATGGATTCGCAAGAGTGCACGCCGCCATGGTTTGAGTACGGATGCCAGCTACCGTTTTGAGCGTGGTATAGACCCTAATGGAGTTATTTATGCACTCCAACAAGCTGCTATTCTTTGTAAAGAGTTGGCTGGTGGCAAGGTGTCTATGGAAATTAAGGATGTTTATCCTGAACCTATCAAGGGCTTTGATGTAGAGTTGAAGTATGAATATTGCGATCGTCTCATCGGTAAGCAGATTGGTAAAGATACCATCAAGCGTATCGTTACAAGTTTGGAAATGGAGATTGTGTCCGAAGATGAAGAGGGCTTGAAGCTTCAAGTACCTGCTTATCGTGTGGATGTACAGCGTCCTTGCGATGTGGTAGAGGATATTCTCCGTATTTATGGCTATAATAATATCGAGATACCTACTCAGTTGAAGAGTTCGTTGACAGTTACCAGTGATGGCGATACCAAGCATAAACTGGAGAATTTGATAGGCGAACAGCTTGTTGGATGTGGTTTTAACGAAATCTTAAACAACTCGTTGAGCAAGACTGCTTACTATACAGAGCAGGAACTTAACGCTTATCCGGAGGCTCGCACGGTGAAGGTGATGAATCCACTAAGTGCGGATTTGGGCGTGATGCGCCAGACATTGCTGTTCGGTGGACTCGAAAGTCTCGTGCGAAATGTGAATAGAAAGCAGACTAATCTGAAATTCTTTGAGTTTGGTAATTGCTATACATTCGAGAAAGAACGCCAAACCGAGGATGCTCCTATTCGTGGTTATGTACAGCGTTCGCACCTTGGCTTGTGGCTGACAGGTAAGCATGTAGAAGGCAGTTGGATTCATCCGAATGAAGATATGTCGTTCTATGAGTTGCGAGCTTATGTACAGAATATTTTCAATCGTTTGGGTGTACCGGCTGGTAGTGTCGTAATGAAGAAGAGTGAGAATAATATCTTCTCTCATGGATTGCGTCTTGAAAACCGTGGTGGTAAGGTGCTTGCAGAGTTAGGTATCCTAATCAAGGCCTTGCAGAAGAAGTTTGGTCTCGATTCGGAAGTATATTATGCTGATATAGAATGGGATGCAGTGGTGAAAGCCGTGAGCAAAAACAAACTTGAATATCAAGAGATAAGCAAGTATCCTGCTGTAAGTCGCGACCTCGCTTTGTTGGTTGATGCCGGCGTAGAGTTCTCTCAGATAGAGCAAATTGCCCAACAGACAGAGAAGAAACTATTGAAGAAGGTAGAGCTCTTCGATGTATATGAGGGTAAGAATCTGCCTGCCGGTAAGAAGAGTTATGCTGTTAACTTCATCTTACAAGACGAGCAGAAGACACTGAACGATAAGCAGATAGAGGCTATCATGAGTAAGTTGATACATCAGTTGACAACAAAACTGAATGCAGAATTGAGATAATCAGAACATTATAAAAACAATTATATTATAGAATTCCAATGGGAAGAGCATTTGAATATCGTAAAGCTGCAAAGCTAAAAAGATGGGGCCATATGGCTCGAACGTTCACGAAGTTAGGTAAGGAAATCGCTATTGCTGTTAAAGCCGGTGGTCCGGAGCCTGAGAATAATCCGCGTTTGCGTGCCATCATCGCTACTTGTAAGCGTGAGAACATGCCTAAAGATAATATTCAGCGTGCTATCAAGAACGCTATGGGCAAGGATACCAGCGACTACAAAGAGGTGACTTACGAAGGCTATGGACCTCATGGAGTAGCTGTTTTTGTTGATACTTTGACAGACAATACTACCCGTACCGTAGGTGATGTACGTTCTGTATTCAATAAATTCAATGGTAATATGGGGACACAGGGCTCTTTGAGCTTCTTGTTCGACCATAAGGCTGTGTTCTCTTTCAAGAAGAAAGAGGGCTTGGATATGGAAGAATTGATTCTCGACTTGATTGACTTTGGAGTGGAAGATGAGTTCGATGAGGATGAAGAAGAGAACGAAGTAACCATCTATGGTGAACCAACAAGCTTCGGAGATATTCAGAAACATCTGGAAGAGAATGGCTTCGAGATTACTTCTGCCGAGTTTACTCGTATTCCAAACGATTTGAAAGACGTTACTCCGGAGGAGCGCGAGACAATTGATAAAATGGTAGAACGCCTCGAAGACTTCGATGATGTGCAGAACGTTTACACGAATATGAAACCTGCGGAGGAGTAAAATACAACTCTTAAGGTATGAAATAGGAAAGGGAAAAGGCTTAGATGCTTTTTCCCTTTTTATTGTTTGAGATTATTTATATTCCTTTGTGGTGAAGTTATGTTGGTATAATACCGTGTTTGGAGTTTGTGCCGAGTGAACCACATATTGGAAGTTGAAGCCGGCTTCTTTATATATTTTGATACCCGGATTGTCTTTGATGGCTTTCAAGAGTCCGTCGGTGATGTTCTTATTGTTATCTTGAATCACCTTTGCATTGTCAAATTTATCCGTGAACGAGCAGTAGTAAGTATAAGTTTTAGACTGCTTATTGAATACAACACTGTCGGTACGAGTGTTGTTGACAACCGGAGTAGGGCAGTATTTACGAGTGTATTCACTCGCTTCTCTGGCTGCACGGTCTTCTAAACTCTCATGGCATGATGCAAGAACTACGATGGCACCCATGATAAACACACATCGTCTGATGACTAAATATGTTGAAACTTGCATATCGTTTCGTTTGTATTTCTGTACAAATATACGAATAATCTAATGAAATCTTTGTATATTTGCACTTTAAAAGCGCACTTATTAAATGGGTAATATCAACAACATAAGGAATTTTTGCATCATTGCACACATCGATCATGGTAAATCTACGCTCGCTGATAGAATGCTTGAGTATACGCAGACCATTAAGATTACAGGTGGACAGATGCTCGATGATATGGATTTGGAGCGTGAACGTGGTATCACAATCAAGAGTCATGCCATCCAGATGGACTATCGTGCAAGCGATGGAGAGCAGTATGTATTGAATCTTATAGATACTCCGGGACACGTAGACTTCTCTTATGAGGTGTCTAGAAGTATTGCGGCGTGCGAAGGAGCATTGTTGGTTGTAGATGCGACACAGGGTGTTCAGGCTCAAACCATATCTAATTTATACATGGCGATAGAGCATGATTTGGAGATAATTCCTGTTATCAACAAGATAGACATGCCTAGTGCGATGCCCGAAAAGGTAGAAGATGAGATTATAGACCTTATCGGTTGCAAGCGGGAGGAAATCATTCGTGCCTCAGGAAAGACCGGTGAAGGAGTCAATGAGATATTGGAAGCAGTCGTAGCACGTGTTCCTCATCCCGAAGGAGATGCTCAAGCACCACTCCAAGCATTGATTTTCGACTCTGTATTCAATAGTTTTAGAGGTATTATCGCATACTTTAAGATAGAGAATGGAACCATTCATGCAGGCGATAAAGTGAAGTTCTTTAATACTGGAATGGAGTATGTGGCCGACGAAGTAGGTGTCCTCAAGATGGATATGGTGCCTCGCAAGGAGATTACATGTGGTGAAGTGGGCTACATCATCAGCGGTATCAAGGATGCCAAAGAGGTGAAAGTAGGTGATACGATTACCCAAGTCAGTCGTCCATGCGAGCATTCTATCGCTGGTTTTCAGGAGGTTAAACCGATGGTATTTGCCGGTGTTTACCCGATAGATCCATCGGAATACGAGAATTTGCGAACTTCTTTGGAGAAGTTACAACTCAATGATGCGTCGCTGACATTTATGCCTGAGAGCTCCGTTGCGTTGGGGTTCGGTTTCCGTTGCGGCTTCTTGGGACTTCTACACATGGAGATTGTGCAGGAGAGATTGGATAGAGAGTTCAATATGGATGTCATTACGACGGTGCCAAACGTATCGTATATGGTGTACGATAAGCATGGAGAGAGTCGCGAGGTGCACAATCCTTCAGGCTTACCCGACCAGACTTTAATTGAACATATCGAAGAACCGTACATTCGTGCGACCATTATTACAGATACAAACTTTATCGGTCCTATCATGACCTTGTGTCTTGATAAGCGTGGCGAGCTCCTTAAACAAGAGTATGTGAGCGGCAATCGTGTGGAATTACATTTTCTGTTGCCACTCGGCGAGATAGTGATAGACTTCTATGATAAGCTTAAGAGCATCTCAAAAGGATATGCTTCGTTTGATTATCACATCGATTCGTTCCGACCATCTAAATTGGCCAAGCTCGATATATTGCTTAATGGTGAGCCTGTAGATGCTTTGTCTACACTGACACATCAGGACAATGCCGTGACATTGGGACGTAGAATGTGTGAGAAGTTGAGAGAGTTGATACCGCGACAGCAATTCGATATTGCCATACAAGCAGCTATTGGGGCCAAGATTGTGGCTCGCGAGACGATTAAATGTGTGCGCAAAGACGTTACAGCCAAGTGTTATGGAGGTGACGTAAGTCGTAAACGAAAATTGCTAGAGAAGCAGAAGAAAGGTAAGAAACGCATGAAGCAAATCGGTAATGTAGAAGTTCCGCAAAAGGCGTTCTTGGCCGTTTTGAAGTTGGATTAATCATTCTTAAATATGTAGAATAATCAGGAAGAGAGGACATTGAGATGAGAGAACCAGTTAATACTCCCCGTGATATAGCGCGAGAATTAGCTCGCAAATACAGTACTATGACTCATGATGAACTTGATATATTAGAGAGTATCTTAGTACCGATGAAGTTTGCGAAGAATGAAATGATTCTTAAAGAGGGCGAAGTGTGCCGAAACATCTACTATGTGGACCGTGGATTGATCCGACAGTTCTATTTTAAGAACGGTAAAGAGGTCACTGAACATCTTGGTGAAGACCGTACCATCTTCATGTGTATCGAGAGTTTATTTAAGGAAGAGCCTACCAAATTGCAAGTAGAAGCCATAGAGCCAACCATAGCTTATGCTCTTCCGAAGCATCGTTTAGAAGAAGTAGCCTTGCACAATGTCAATATTCAAATTTTATATCGCAAGATATTGGAAGAGAGTTTGATAATATCGCAAGTTCATGCCGATCTTGTAAGATTTGAATCTGCGCAAGAACGTTACAAGAAAATATGCAAATTGAATCCGCAGGTAGTGTTGAGAGCGCCATTGGTATATATTGCCAACTATCTACAAATGACTCCTGAGACGCTTTCAAGGGTCAGAGCTTCAACATTACTCGATTGATATAAAAAAGAAAAAAGGATAAGGTTTTGCCTTATCCTTTTTTCTTTTATTACCTAGTATAGAGGTAACGCTTAATACTTTTCTTTGGTGTCTTCTCGAATTCCTCCTCATGTATCTCGATAGCCGACAGTTTACAATATGATGGTAGCTTTTGGTTAAGCTCTTGACGGTTTTGTTCCATCACGTTTTGTAGGTCTTCGTTATTAAACGATAGCGATGAGGCTTCTTCGTAATCCGGGTGAACCAATCCTATCAGTTTGTCTCCATCTTGTATCACGACACTCTCGTTTACCAGTGCCATGGAGTTCAATTGGTCTTCCACTTCTTCGGGATAGATGTTTTGTCCATTCGCTCCTAGCAGCATATTTTTTGAACGTCCTTTGATGAAGATGTTGCCTTCCTCGTCCATTGTCCCCAAGTCGCCGGTGTGATACCATCCCTCTGAGTCGATTGTTTGCTTGGTAGTTTCCTCATTTTTATAATATCCCAGCATCACATTCAAGCCTCTGGCTAGAATTTCACCGGGCACATTGGCAGGGTCGGGACTGTCTATCTTCACATCCATATGGACCACACTGCGACCACAACTGCCCGGTACGAAAGTCTGATAATCGGCATAAGCGATGATGGGAGCACACTCTGTGGCGCCATAGCCCACTGTATATTTGAACTTGATTTGCTGTAAAAACTGCTCAACTTCTTGGTTTAGAGCGGCTCCACCAATAATAACTTCGTAGAATTTGCCACCGAACGCATCGGTTACAAGGTCGCAAATCTTCTCTTTTACCTTCTTGCTAACCATCGGCATGTTTAGCAACAAGCGCATCTTATTGTTCTGTATCTTCGGGAATACCTTCTTCTTGATAATCTTCTCAATGATGAGTGGTACCGCGATAATGACGTCCGGTTTCACCTCTGAGAATGCTTGTGCAATGATGGCAGGGCTGGGTATGCGTGTCAAGTAATAGATATGACATCCCTTGTTGAACTCAAATAGGAACTCGAACGACATACCATACATGTGTGCCATAGGCAAAATGCTGATGACTTTTGATCCTTTCTTGAGGTGACTACCAAGTACATGCTCTGCAAAATCGTAATTGCTCCACAGTGCACGATAAGGAATCATTACGCCTTTAGAGAATCCTGTCGTACCACTGGTGTAGTTAATGAGTGCCAATTCATCGGGACTCTGTTCTATATAGTAGTTGACATGCTCCTTACGATAGTACTTCGGGAACTTCTTACCGAACATCTCGTTCAGATGTTCGCGTGCGTATGTCAATTTATCTGTACGCGAAAGAATCAGTGAATTGTCCGGTATATAGATGATACCTTCCAATGCCGGCATCTTCGTTGCGTCGATCTCGGTAGTCACAACATCTCCTGCGAAGAGCAATTTCGACTCGCTGTGGTTGACGATATTGTGTATTTGGTCGGCCGTAAACTCGTGTAGAATGGGTACAGCTACGGCTCCGTAAGTAAGTGTAGCAAGGAAAGCTACAGCCCAGTTGGCACTGTTTCTACCGGCAATTGCAATCTTGTCGCCTCGTTCGATACCACAGTTCTCAAACATGATGTGCAGCTTTTCTATCTTTCTAGCTACATCATGGTATTGTAAGGTCATACCTTTGAAGTCGGTCAATGCATCTTGTTCCCAATGATCAACTATTGTTTTCTGAATTAAAGCGTTAAAGCTTGGAATATTCCCTGTCATAGATTATTCGATATTTTGATATAGATACCGTTTGATACTCTTTTTAGGTGTCTTTTGAAATTCTTCTTCGTGTAATTTAATAGAAGACAATTTGCAGAATGAGGGTAAAACAGAGTTGAGCTCTTGGCGGTTCTGCTCCATAATACTTTGTATGTCTTCGTTGGAGAAGCCCATGCTCTCAGCTTCTTCAAAGTCCGGATGTACCAATCCTACAAGGGCGTTGCCATTCTGTACGATGAGACTTTCACTGACCATTGCCATCGAGTTGAGCTTGTCTTCTATTTCTTCAGGATATACGTTTTGGCCATTGGCGCCTAACAACATATTCTTGATACGCCCTTTGATGAAGACATGTCCATCGGCACTTACGGTCGCTAAGTCGCCGGTATGATACCATCCATTATCGTCTAGTACTGCCTTTGTGGCTTCCAAATTCTTGTAGTAGCCCACCATGACGTTTGCTCCACGGGTAATAAGCTCGCCCGGAATGTTCTCCGGATCGCTGCTTTTCACCTTTATCTCCATGTTTTTGACCACCGTTCCACATGAACCTGGCACGAAATTAGTCCAATCGCTATAGGTTATCATGGGCGCAGTTTCGGTCGTACCATAACCCATTGTGATGGGAAAGTCAATGGATACAAGGAATGCTTCAATCTCTGTGTTCATGGGTGCACCACCGATGATAATCTCATATAGGTTGCCTCCAAATGTATCTTTCACCATTTGACAGATTCTTTCTTTCAGTCTTTTCTGTATCACAGGCATTCTCCACAGTAACTTTACCTTGTTGTTTTGAATCTGTGGGAATATCTTTTTGCGGATAATCTTCTCAAGAATAAGTGGTACGGCAACCACAATGGCCGGCTTAACTTCCATCATTGCCTCCTGAATGAATGAGGGACTGGGAAGGCGAGTGAGGAAGAAGAGATGGTTTCCATGGCAGAATTCCAAGATAAACTCTGCCATCATACCATACATGTGAGCCATAGGTAAAATGTTCAGCACATTGCTTCCTGCTGGAATATGCCCGGAGATAGACTCCGAAAGTCCCTCTAGATTACTCGATAAAGTTCTAAAAGGCAGCATTACTCCCTTTGAAAATCCTGTGGTACCACTGGTATAATTGATGAGTGCGAGGTCTTCGTTCTTGTCTTCGTAATACTTAATGTGCTCCGGACGGAAGTATTTGGGATACCGCAGACCGAATATTTCGTTCAGATGTTCGCGTGCATACGTCAGCTTTTCAGAGCGTGAAACGATGATAGAAAAGTCTGGTATATAAACCACGCCTTCCAAATTGGGCATTTGGTTTGGCTCAATCGTGGTGGAAACCACGTCGCCTACAAACAAAAGTTTGGATTCGCTGTGATTTACAATGTGGTAAATCTGGTCGGGAGTGAATTCGTTTTGTATGGGGACGGCCACTGCACCATAGGTCAAAACAGCCATGAACACAACGGCCCAGTTGCTACTGTTTCTACCACAAATAGCAATCTTATCTCCACAGTTAATACCGCTGTTCTCGAACAGTATATGGAGTTTCTCTATCTTTCTTGCTACATCGTGATATTGTAATGTTGCCCCTTTGTAGTCGGTCAGGGCATCTTTATACCAATTTTCTTTGATACTGTGTTCTATATACTTATTGAAGCTGGGTATTAATTCCATTGCACAAAAATCAAAATATTGTGCAAAGGTAATGATTTAGGTGCACAATACAAAACTTTATGTGCAATTTTTAGGGCTGTCTATGAACCTTTGAAAAGGTAATATAGGATATGTAGTCATATCAACTATTCTTGTTCGGATATAGAATACATTGGTATGGAATGACTGCAGGGGCGTGGCAACATCGCTGCAACAACCGAACAGAATTCCTGCAAAGCCGGTTCAGCAATGTTGCCACAGCTCAGCAGTGAGATGAGCGAGTTGTTTGGAGTGAGAAAAGAGTAGTTTCTGCGTAAACAAGTGGACTTGTTTGGCTGTTAGATGTAAGAATTTATGACTGATAAAAGAGGGCTTTGGCAATTGGAAAAATACTTTTATTCATATCGCATAGACTTAGCCGGATGGATATGCGAGATGAGGTAGCTCGGTGTTATCAGTATAAATAGGCTTATCAACAAGGTTGCTACATTTAAGAGAATGATGAGGGGGAAATTGAATTCCACCGGTACGGTGTTGACATAGTATGTGGTTGGGTCGAGCTTCACCAAGTGGGTGAAGTGTTGCAGGGCTATAAGGCCGAGCCCGATAAGATTTCCGATGAGCAGTCCGCGGCCAATAATGAATGCTGCAAACCACAAGAATGTGTGGCGAATAGTCTTGTTTTGTGCGCCCATTGCTTTGAGTAAACCTATCATAGACGTGCGTTCCAATATAATGATAAGCAGTCCGGAAACCATCGTTACACCGGCTACACATACCATTAAGGCCAAGATAATCCATACATTCAGGTCGAGCAGGTCGAGCCAAGAGAATATCTGTGGGTTGATTTCCTGAATGGTTTGCGACGAGTAGGTCTCTCCATATTTGTCAATGCTACGGTTAACCTTGTCCACCATGGCTGCTGCAGTCTCGTAGAGACGATTGAAGTCGGTTACGGTAATCTCTGCTCCAGTGGCTTGATCGGCTTCCCAATTATTCAATTTCACCGCTGTGTATAGGTCGGTAAAGCAGATGGCGTTGTCGTATTGTGATAGATTGGTCTGATAAATGCCCGATATGGTGAACCGGCGTACGTGTATCCCGTTGTTATCAATGAAGTAAGCGAAGATGCGTTGGCCACATTTCAGATTCATTTTCGACGCCATTGATGCCGAAACAAGTATTTTATTGGTCGATTTTTGGTCACTGAAAGTGGGTATACTGCCATCTATCATATTCTGATGGAGGAAGGTGGAGTCGAACTCGGGACCTACACCTTTGAGTAAAACACCCATAAAATCATTGTCGGTCTTGAGTATTCCGCGTGCAGTGGCAAAGCGTTCCACATGCTTGACACCCGGAATGGTCTTAATGACACGTATCATCGAGTCGCCCATTTGGATGGGGTAGGACTCAGAGGATTGCTGTGTCATGAAGTTAGCTACCTGAATATGGCTGCCAAATCCGATGACCTTATCGCGGATGGTATGCTTGAATCCCAATACTACACATACAGATACTATCATCACGGCAAGTCCGATAGCTACTCCGGCAGTGGCTATTCGGATGGCAGGGAGCGATACTTTGCGCTTATCGCCCGTATCGCTGTAGATGCGTTTGGCTATGAATAAGGGGAAGTTCAAGCTTAATCGTTTTATGGTAGTTCCTCGTCTACGCGACCGGGATAGGCCTCCAACGCCTTGCGCAAGACGATGAGGGCACGCTCCAAGTCTTCTTTCTTAAGTACATATGCTATACGTACTTGGTTGATTCCGGCTCCGGGAGTGGTGTAGAAACCTGCTGCCGGGGCCATCATGACGGTTTCTCCCTCGTAAGTAAACTCTTCTAAGCACCATCGACAGAACTTTTCACTGTCGTCGACGGGTATTTTTGCTACGGTATAGAAGGCTCCCATAGGAATGGGGGAGTACACACCGGGAATGCGGTTTAGGCCGTCTATTAAGCATTTACGACGCTCTACGTATTCGTCGTAGACGTCTCTGTAATACGCTTCGGGGGCATCAAGGGAGGCTTCGGCTACTATTTGACCAATCAAAGGAGGTGATAGGCGGGCTTGACAGAACTTCATCACGGCCTTTCTCACCTGTTCGTTCTTGGTGATAAGTGCACCAATTCTGATACCACATTCCGAATATCGCTTGGAAACAGAGTCAATCAAGATGACGTTTTGTTCGATTCCTTCGAGGTGACAAGCACTGATATAGGGCGAACCTGTGTAGATATATTCGCGGTAAACCTCGTCGGAGAAGAGGTAAAGGTCGTACTTTCGCACCAAATCGCGTATTTGATTCATCTCTCGTCGAGTGTATAGATAGCCCGTAGGGTTATTGGGATTGCAAATCATGATGGCACGTGTGTGCTCGTTGATAAGCTCTTCGAACTTCTCAACTTTAGGCAATGAGAATCCCTCTTCAATGGTTGTGGCAATGGTACGAATCTTGGCGCCGGCACTAATGGCAAATGCCATGTAGTTGGCATAGGCAGGTTCGGGTACGATAATTTCGTCTCCGGGATTCAAACAACTCATGAAAGCGAACAAAACAGCCTCGCTTCCACCCGATGTAATAATAATATCATCGGCTGTTACTTGAATATTGTATTTCTTGTAATAATCAACAAGCTTCTCTCTATAGCTCTGATAACCTTGGCTGGGAGAATATTCCAATATCTTTCTGTCAATATGGGAGAGGGCGTCCAAGCCACATTGAGGTGTGGGAAGGTCTGGTTGTCCGATATTGAGATGATAAACCTTGGTTCCTTTCTTTTTAGCGGCTGCAGCCAATGGAGCCAACTTCCTGATAGGAGACTCTGGCATTTCCAGTCCGCGCACAGATATTTCAGGCATCGTTACTAAATTGTTTGTTGAATTGCAAAGGTAGTATATTTAATTGAAACGAAAACCTATGGATTGGATTTTGTTGTGTATCGCCTTATTTTTATGACTATTGTTCACCTCATGGTCAAAAATATATTATCTTTGCAAAGAAGAAAATAAATCAGAAATACATATTATTAGATTATGAGATCAAGGACAGCTTCTTGGTTTGAAACCAAGATTCGTTATGAGAAAACAATGGAAGATGGCATGCAAAAGAAGGTTACGGAGCAGTATGTTGTTGATGCTTTGAGCTTTACCGAGGCCGAAAATGCCATTATCAATGAGATGTCTTCTTATATAAGTGGTGAATTTAAGATTACAGACATTAAGCCCGCGTCGTACGGAGAGATCTTCTTTAGCGATGCAGATTTGGATGATCGCTGGTATAAGGCGAAACTTCAATTCATCACTATTGATGAAAAGACCGAGAAAGAAAAGCGTTCTACGGTTACTTATTTGGTACAGGCAGGTAATGTTCCGGTTGCTGTGAAGCACATAGATGAGATTATGGGCGGCACGATGATAGACTATGTGATAGCCGGAATCAACGAAACCCAAATCATGGATGTTTTTGAACATCAAGTAACAAAGAAGAAACCGGAGGTGAACGATGTGCCGGAATACGAACAACCAACCGAAGAGAAGAAAGAGGGAGAGTAGAGATGGATATTGATGTAGCTCGTAATTTGCACGAAGTACAGTCTCATTTACCGTCTACTGTCAAACTGGTAGCGGTGAGCAAGTATCATCCTAATGAGTACATCGAGGCTGCCTATCAGGAGGGACAGCGCATTTTCGGAGAGAGTCATGAGCAAGAACTCTCCAAAAAGGTGGCGTCGTTGCCCGATGATATAGAGTGGCATTTTATCGGGCATCTTCAAACTAACAAGGTGAAATACATCGCACCATACATCTCTATGATAGAGGCTGTGGATAGTTTGAAGCTTTTGAAGGAGATAGAAAAGCAGGCATCAAAATGTGATAGGGTCATTCGTGTACTTCTGGAACTGCACATTGCCGAAGAAGAAACGAAATACGGCCTTACGTTAGATGCGTGTCGGGAACTCTTGAATGATTCTACATGGCGCCAATTGAAGCATGTACAGATATGCGGCTTGATGATGATGGCTAGCAATGTAGACGATGAAACTCAGATAACGAGCGAGTTTGAGGCTGCTCGCAAGTTCTTTGACGAAGTGAAGTCGACCTATTTCCCAACCGATGATGCCTTTTGTGAGCGTTCTTGGGGGATGAGTCACGATTACCAATTGGCAATCAAACACGGCTCAACGATGGTTAGAGTCGGTACAACAATATTTGGGCCGAGAGTCTATTAAGACTTCCGGCCCAAATCGTTTTATTTTATTGAATTACAACTTTCTTTCTGTTGATGATGTAGATACCCTTGGGTAGTCGTGTCTTATCGGTTCCTAAGTATCGTCCGTCAATTGAGTAGATGCGATTATCTTTGTATAGTTGTTCTGCCACTGTGCCCGGAACACCAATGATTCCAGTCGGTGTGTCGTTATTTTCTTGTAAGAAATTGAACGTGATAACGCCATCAGTTTCAGTGATTTTGTATATAGGTTTAGCTAAAGCTGTCCCATTATAAACTGTAGGTTTCACCGTAGTTTCGTCTGTTAGAGTCGTATTGTTACCCGTTCCGGGGAATGGATCGGCAGCAGCCGAAGCTTTATATGCATATTGAGAAGTAATATCTGTGACATTAGATATATTCAGCAGTGTACCATCGGCAGGCACTAATGTCATTCGTGGATGTCCTAATGTATTGTTGACGGTATTGCTTAGTATACCAGAAGTGAGCGAAAAATGAGCTATACGCCGAATTTTCCATAGCTCATGGCTTTAAAATAGCCTCGAATACTGCCGATATTGGCAGTGTTATTATTCCCAAAATCACTCAGTTTATCAGCATTCAAGTATTCCTGATATGCTTCTATGGGCTTGTTGATTTTAAAAGTTGTGTCTTGAAATTCTGCAAGAATGACTAGTGCTTTAGGGCTATTTAGATGAGGAAAGAAACTGCCACCCGACTTGATAACTTCACGTGTACGAATCTTGTTAGTTCATGTGTTAGTTGCATTTTTGTAAAATACCTCCTTATTTTGACTGTTGATGAGTGTTTGTTCGGTGGCCGAACGTTGCCCAACTTCATGAGCCAATTGGGTGGAAGCCGTCAAACTGCCGTAAGAATCTATTTGGCCGATATAATACTCGAAGCCTACATGCACGAGGATAACGCCATCGCTAGCTGTGTACCATGATACATGTTCGTCTCCATGTCCGGTAACCAAGAGTGTCGTTCCATCTGATTGAGTAACACTGAAAGGCTCACTTAAGACTTTTGCACCCCATGCATATACAGTTATAACCAGTAGAAAAATGATGAGTAGAGGTTTCTTCATATTATAGAATCTATTATTAATACTTGTTTTATTTATAATGATATTGCCCTTTATGGCGCGTCTTGCTGCCGTATTCGATTGCATGATGTGGACAATAGTGATAACATGCAAAACACGTGATACATTTGTCTGCGTGCAACCAAGTTGGTTGGAAGCCGAGTCCGCCTTTGATATTGTCTGTAGGACAGACGTCAGCGCAGATGCCACACTTCACACAACGGCTCTCATCAACGCTGAATGGCTTATCTGTAAGAAGCCTTTTGACAAACAGATTTCCCAAGATATCAGAGTTGATACGAGGCCAATGGCTCTTATGGATAGGAGTAATACCGTTCTCGCAATTTTGAATGCGAGGGATATATTGTCGCAATAGCTTTTCTGATTCCTGCTTTTTAGCCTGTACGATTTGCGGTTTATCTGTGTTCATAAGTGGTAATCCCACATACGTATTAGGCATTTTTAGCGAGAAAGCGGCATGGGTGTGCAGTCCGAGTCGACCGAGTGACCCGTTGAGGTAGTCTACACTGCGTCCAATATCGTCACCGGCAGTCATGGCCGTATAGCAATAATGAGTATCGGTATCGCCTTTGAAAGACAGGGTAGCAATAAAGTCGAGCATGATTTTTGGCGGTCGCCATCCGTGGACAGGAAACACAAAGCCTATTCGCTCATCATCTTTGAGCGTATAGCAATGGAACATTGGGGCATCACAGATAGATATTATCTCTTCTTGTGTAGCTTGTCCCAGTTCCTTAGCGAGCCATCTGGAGTTACCTGTCGCCGAAAAATAGAAAATCATTCGCTTGTTCTCAATATTACATTTACAAAAATAAGTATTTCTCTTGAGCCCACCAAGAACCTTGATAGAATAGATGTATTGTAATGAAAAAACCATCCTGCGGATGCGGGATGGTTTTTTTGTGTATCTGTAAGATTAATATTCTACTATTTAGCTTCTGTCATCACACCCTCAATGTATAGGCGTGTCATCTCTGTTTGGCCATTGGAACGTACAGTAATGCTCTTCTTGAAATGTCCGGGGAACTTTCCTTTACCATTATAGGTAATCATAATTTGGCCTTTCTGTCCGGGCATCACCGGTGTTTTGGTGTAAGAGGGAACGGTACAACCGCAACTTGCGACAGCCTGATTGATGACAAGAGGTGCCTGGCCGACGTTGGTAAACGTGAAAGTACATTTCTGTACAGGGTTGTTTTCAGAGAAAGTACCCAAATCTATGGTTACTTTATCAAACTTAATATCGGCTTGATTTTGTGCCGAAACGGCTATCAAACCAATTACCAACATTGTTATGATGCTTAAAAACTTTTTCATTTCTTCTCGTTTTTGATTCTAAAAATTCGCAGCAAAGATATGAAACTTCGTGATAGCAAGCAACTATTCAGTCATATATTTATCTAATTTACGTTAAATGATGAATACTTTTAGCTCTTTATATTGTTGATTTGGCAGTTGATAAAGCACAGTTTCTCACTTCCCACTACTAAATCCTCATTCGCTGCAAGAGCGTGTCAATAGTACTGTTTTGGCTTTGCAGCATTACTGAAAAGGCTAGGCAGCAACGTTGCTAAACCTTTGCAGGAAATGAATATTTAATAATGAGCAATGAGAAGTGATATGTTTGGAGTTGGTGATAGCTTGCTTTGGAAAGGGAAGTAAGGTAGTTCCTCTTTTAATTATGTAGATAAAAGAATGTACGTTCTTTGTGTAATGCTTTTTTTTGTATAACTTTGCATGATACAAAGGAAATATCAAAAATATGTATAGAAGCAATACTTGTGGAGAGTTAAGACTCTCTGATCAAGGTAAGGAAGTTACCTTGGCTGGATGGGTTCAGCGTTCGAGGAAAATGGGAGGTATGACTTTCGTCGACCTACGTGACCGTTATGGTATTACCCAGCTCGTATTTAACGAAGCAGACGATAGTGAACTCTGTGACAGAGCCAACAAGTTGGGACGTGAATTCTGTATTCAGATCAAGGGTACGGTGAGCGAGCGTCAGAGCAAAAACGAGAAGTTGGATACCGGTGATATAGAAATATTGGTGCATGAACTCAATGTTTTATCAGAGAGCGCAACGCCTCCTTTCACGATAGAAGACAATACCGACGGTGGCGACGATATTCGTATGAAGTATCGTTATTTGGATTTGCGACGTGCCTCTGTGCGTAAGAATATGGAGTTGCGTCATCGTATGACCATTTTGATTCGTAATTTCTTAGACTCAAAAGAGTTTATGGAGGTGGAGACACCTATATTAATAGGTAGTACACCTGAGGGTGCTCGCGACTTCGTAGTGCCTAGCCGCATGAATCCGGGACAGTTCTATGCACTGCCACAGAGCCCGCAAACACTGAAACAATTGTTGATGGTGGCCGGCTTCGACCGCTATTTCCAGATTGCAAAGTGTTTCCGCGATGAGGATTTGCGTGCAGACCGTCAGCCCGAATTTACACAGGTAGACTGTGAAATGAGCTTTGTAGATCAGGAAGACGTGATAGGTATCTTTGAAGATATGTGTCGTATGCTCTTCAAGGAAGTCAGAGGCGTAGAGCTACCGGCTAAGTTACAGCAGATGCCATGGCACGAAGCGATGAGGCGTTTCGGTAGTGATAAACCCGATTTACGCTTCGGTATGGAGTTCGTTGAGTTGAAAGAGGCTTTCTCAGGTAAGGGAAACTTCTCTGTATTCGATGAAGCTAAATATATAGGTGGTATCTGTGTACCCGGTTGTGCAGACTATACTCGCAAACAACTTGATGGTTTGACCGATTTCGTGAAGCGTCCACAAGTGGGTGCCAAAGGCCTTGTGTATATTAAGTATAATGCTGATGGCACTATCAAAAGTTCGGTAGACAAGTTCTACTCGCCCGAAGAGTTGGCTGAAATCAAAAAAGTGATGAATGCTAATGATGGAGATTTGGTGTTGATACTGAGTGGTGACAATGCAAACAAAGCTCGTGTACAGTTGTGTGCGCTCCGCTTGGAGATGGGTGACCGTCTTGGTTTGCGCGATAAAAATAAGTTTGAATGTCTGTGGATAGTCGATTTCCCCTTGTTTGAGTGGAGCGATGAAGAGCAGCGATTGATGGCTACGCATCATCCTTTCACCATGCCTAACCCCGATGATATTCCATTGTTGGAAGAACATCCGGAACAAGTAAGGGCCAAAGCGTACGACTTTGTCTGCAACGGCATTGAAGTAGGTGGTGGAAGTCTTCGTATCCATGATGGAAAATTGCAAGAACGTATGTTCAAGATATTGGGGTTCACTCCCGAAAGAGCCATGGCTCAGTTCGGTTTCCTTATCAATGCATTCAAATATGGTGCTCCTCCTCACGCTGGTTTGGCTTTCGGACTCGATCGTTTCGTTAGCATTATGGCCGGTTTGGACTCTATTCGCGACTGTATTGCGTTCCCGAAGAACAACAGTGGTAGGGATGTGATGCTCGATGCTCCATCAGAAATAGATGTCAAACAATTGGACGAATTGAACTTGAAAGTCGATTTGAAAGATTGATGTAAATCAAGAAAAAGAGCTACATAGTTGTTATTGAGATGTTTTGTGTAAAAAAATGCACGAACATGGAAAGATTGTCGTACTTTTGTAGTGATAAATAGAGTAATCTGATTCCTAATATAAGGAATTGAGATGAAATTGTAATCAAAATAAGAATATGGCAGAAAAGAAAGCAACAAAGGTAGTAGCAGCTCCTAAAAAGGAGACTACAAAGAAGGTAGCAGCAAAGAAACCGGCTGCACGCAAGGTGGTAGTAGCACTTAATGCAGAGAGTGTGGGCTTCCGCGCCGGCGATGTTTATCAGGCTTTGGCAGCTGCTGGAAAGGCTCTTAGTGTTAGCGAGATTTCCAAAGCAGCAAAGATTAGCGCTGAAGAGACCTATCTTGGAATAGGTTGGCTACTTAAAGAAGGCAAAGTAAAAGGCGACGAAAGCCTAGTAGCGTTGGCTTAATTTAGATTAAGAATAACCAAATAAGGAGCTGCATTGTTATAATACAGCTCCTTTTTTATGTTTTGTAAATAGTGTACATGAGTTACGATGCAGCGATATTACAGGTATTGGCAGAAGCCGGCAACGATGGTTTGTCGGTCAGGAAGATTGCACACCATGTATTGAATGCATGTAATTCGCTGTTTGAACCGGTCGAATATACTACCGTACATGCTTATGTACAGCAATTTCTTATTAGAAATTCTAAAACCACGAATGCTCTTATAGAGCGTACTGAGACGCGTGGAAAGTATCGGTTGAACTTGAATAATGTCGGAAATCAGCAGTTAATGCTCCAGTTTTGCGATGAGGTTGAGATAGAAGAAGAGCAGAATTGTCCGCCGGAAGACCAATCGCTGAGCTTGTTTTGAGTGTTCGATGATTTCTAATGATTTTTAGGGAACACATGTTTTGATTCGTATTATACAATATATATAATATGAATCTTATGTCAAATAGATATTTATTGGGCTTTGATGTGGGTAGTAGCTCGGTTAAAGCCTCTCTTGTAGAGGTGGAAAGTGGGCAGACTGCGGCCACAGCTTTTTATCCTAAAAGCGAAGCTCCCATGCTTGCAGTGAAGACGGGATGGGCAGAACAGGATCCACAAATGTGGTGGGACAATGCTAAACTAGCCTTAAAGCAGGTCATGGCTGATAGCGGTATCACCGGTGAGGAGATTCTTGCTGTTGGTATTTCTTATCAAATGCATGGCTTGGTTTGTGTAGATAAGAATCGGGAAGTACTTCGCCCAAGTATTATTTGGTGTGACTCTCGTGCTGTACCTTATGGTGAAAAGGCATTCAAAGAGCTGGGGACAGACTATTGTCTGGGTCATTTATTGAATTCACCCGGTAATTTTACGGCCTCCAAATTAGCTTGGGTAAAGGCAAATGAGCCGGTACTTTACGAGCGTATAGATAAGATTATGCTGCCCGGAGATTACATTGCGATGAAGCTATCCGGTGATGTTTGCACCACTATTAGTGGCTTGTCTGAGGGCATGATGTGGGACTTTAAAGACAAATGTCCGGCCAAATCGCTTTTGGATTATTATGGTTTTGATGAGCATATATTGGCTCATATTGTCCCGACTTTTGCCGTACAAGGTGAAGTTTCTAGTGAGGCGGCTGCCGAAACCGGTTTGAAGAAAGGTACACCTATATCTTATAGAGCTGGCGACCAACCCAATAATGCGGTGAGTTTGAACGTTTTTAACCCCGGTGAGATAGCCTCTACAGCAGGTACTTCTGGAGTGGTTTATGGTGTTTTGGGCGATGTAAATTACGACGTAAAGAGCCGGGTCAATACTTTTGCACATGCCAATTATACATTAGAAGAGGACCGTTTGGGTGTGTTGTTGTGTATTAATGGTACCGGTATCTTGAATGCTTGGGTACATCGAAACGTTACTCCCGACATCAGTTATGCTGATATGAACAAAATGGCAGAGACCGTTCCGGTCGGATCAGAGGGCGTGAGTATCATCCCGTTTGGTAATGGTTCTGAGCGTGTGTTGGAGAATAAAGAAGTCGATTGTTCTATCCATGGCTTGAATTTCAATAAGCATTCGAAGGCTCATATCGTCAGAGCGGCTCAAGAAGGCATCGTCTTTAGCTTCTGTTATGGCATGGAAATCATGCGGGATATGGGTATGGACATTCGTAAGATACATGCCGGTCATGCTAATATGTTCCTAAGTCCGCTGTTTAGAAATACTTTGGCAGGAGTCAGCGGAGCCACCATTGAACTCTACGAGACCGATGGTAGCGTTGGAGCTGCAAAAGGAGCGGGTATTGGTGCAGGTATTTATAAGAATCATGATGAGGCATTTGCTACGCTCAAAAAACTGGCTGTGATTGAACCGGAAGAGCATTTGAAGACTTCGTATACCGATGCTTATGAGCGTTGGAAATCAATATTGAACAAAAATATGAATCAATAAGAACTTAAATTTAAAAACTACAAGATGATGACAAAAGAGTATTTTCCACAGATTGGTAAGATTCCTTTCGAAGGAACAGATAGCAAAAATCCCCTAGCATTCCACTATTACAACCCAGAAAAAGTTGTTGCTGGGAAGAAAATGAAGGACTGGTTGAAGTTTGCAATGGCTTGGTGGCATACGCTCGGAGCCGCAAGTAGCGACCAATTTGGTGGACAAACCCGCGATTATGCATGGGATCATGCCGACAGTGCCATCCAACGTGCCAAGGATAAGATGGATGCTGGCTTCGAAATCATGGAGAAGTTGGGTATCGAGTATTTCTGTTTCCACGACGTAGACTTGTGTGATCCCTCTGATGATATTGCTGAGTATGAGCAGAATATGAAGGAGATTACCGATTATGCTCTTGAGAAGATGAAGGCAAGTAACGTTAAGTTGCTTTGGGGAACAGCCAATGTGTTCAGTGATAAGCGTTATATGAATGGTGCCGCAACGAATCCTAACTTCGACGTAGTGGCTCGTGCTGCCGTTCAAATCAAGAATGCTATTGATGCAACTATCAAACTTGGTGGTACCAATTATGTGTTCTGGGGCGGTCGCGAAGGATACATGTCTCTGCTCAATACACAGATGCAACGTGAGAAAGACCATTTGGCTCAAATGCTTATAGCGGCTCGTGACTATGCTCGTGCTAAAGGTTTTACAGGTACATTCCTTATCGAACCGAAACCTATGGAGCCTACAAAACATCAGTACGATGTAGATGTAGAGACCGTTATCGGGTTCTTGCGTGCTCACAATTTAGACAAAGATTTCAAGGTAAATATCGAAGTTAACCACGCAACATTGGCTGGTCATACCTTCGAGCATGAATTGGCTGTTGCTGTAGACAATGGTATGTTGGGTAGCATTGATGCTAACCGAGGTGATGCACAGAACGGTTGGGACACCGACCAATTCCCCATTGACAATTTTGAATTGACTCAAGCCATGATGCAGATTATCCGTAATGGTGGCTTAGGCAATGGCGGTAGCAACTTCGATGCAAAGATTCGCCGTAACTCTACCGACCCTGAAGATATATTTATTGCCCACATCAGTGGTATGGATGCCATGGCACGTGCGCTTGAGAATGCCGCAGCTATTCTTGAAGAGAGCGAACTTCCTCAAATGTTGAAGTCTCGTTATGCTAGCTTCGACAGCGGTATGGGCAAGGAATTTGAGGATGGAAAGGTCAGCTTGGAGCAGTTGGTAGACTATGCAAAGAAGAATGGTGAGCCTAAACAATTGTCAGGTAAGCAAGAACTTTATGAGACTATCGTAGCTTTATATTCTAAATAAGGCACGATAAAGATTACGCTATAAACATGGATAGGAGAGACCTTTGAACGGGTTTCTCCTATTTTTATGCCTAATACAGAGACTAAACGGTAAATAAAATTTTGTATCGATGCAGGTATGGAATATTTTGCCTATATTTGTAACTATATAAAATGAAGAATTAATCTTATGGTTATCGCAAACAATCATTTAGTCATTATGGCTGGTGGTGTAGGAAGCCGATTTTGGCCAATGAGCACCGAAGAACTTCCAAAACAGTTTATAGATATTCTAGGCGTAGGAAGAACACTGCTCCAACTCACTTTTGATCGTTTTAAAGGCCTTTGTCCTTCGGAGAATGTTTGGGTTGTTACGAATCGAAAGTATGAAGCACTTGTTAAAGAACAGTTACCTGAAGTTCCGGTAGAAAATATATTGTTAGAGCCTTGTCGGCGCAATACGGCACCTTGTATTGCCTATGTTAGTTGGCGTATCAAGGCCAAATCTTCCAAGGCAAATGTCGTCGTATCGCCTAGCGACCATATTGTTACCGATATCATAGAGTTTCAACGGGTCATCTCTTCGTGTTTACAGTTTACCAGTGAGACCGATGCTATTGTCACATTGGGTATGAAAGCTGACCGTCCGGAGACGGGTTATGGCTACATACAAGCTGATTTGACAGCACGTTCGCCGCGTAATAAAGAGATATTCCGTGTTGACTCGTTCCGCGAAAAGCCAGATTTACAGACTGCAACAGAATATATACGACAGAATAACTATTACTGGAATGCAGGTATATTCTTGTGGAGTGTAGAGACGATAGTCAACGCTTTCAGAGTTTATCAACCCACGATGGGTAAGTTGTTTGAGAGTATGCTGCCTGTATTGGGAACTCCTAAGGAACAGGAAATCATTGATCAGCGTTATGCAGAATGTGAGAATATCTCCGTTGACTATGCTATCATGGAGAAAGCCGAAGAAATTTTCGTGTGTCCGGCAAACTTCGGTTGGAGCGATTTAGGTACGTGGGGGAGTCTCTTGATGAAGAGTAATAAAGACTTATATGGAAACTGTGGTATTGGTGAAAATATTCGATTTTTTGATAGCCACAACTGTATAGTGCATACTATGCAAGAAAAGAAGGTTGTCGTCCAAGGACTTGATGGCTATATTGTAGCTGAGAAAGACAATACACTCTTGATATGTAAACTATCTGAAGAGCAGAAAATCAAACAGTATAGTGAGTAAAAATATAATAAATGATGGATAAAAAAGTAGCATAAATTACAGGAATATCAGGCCAAGATGGCAGTTATTTGGCAGAGTTTTAATATCAAAGGGATACGAAGTGCACGGCTTGCTACGTCGTTCTTCTTCTTTCAATACCGGACGTATAGAACATTTATACTTGGATGAATGGGTTCGCGATATGAAGAAACAACGCCTTGTCAATCTGCATTGGGCAGATATGACCGATTCTTCATCTTTGATACGTGCCATTTCTGAGACTAAGCCTACTGAAATCTACAATCTAGCGGCACAAAGTCATGTGAAAGTATCGTTTGACGTGCCTGAATATACGGCCGATACAGATGCTATAGGTGTATTAAGACTCTTAGAAGCCGTACGTATTTGTGGGTTGGAGCACACTTGTAAGATTTATCAAGCAAGTACATCAGAACTGTTTGGAAAGGTACAAGAGGTTCCTCAGCGCGAAACTACGCCTTTTTATCCGCGTTCACCTTACAGTGTAGCAAAATTGTATGGCTTTTGGATTATGAAGAATTATCGTGAGAGCTATGGTATGTACTGTTGCAATGGTATTCTTTTCAATCATGAGAGCGAACGTAGAGGTGAAAATTTTGTTACTCGTAAGATTACTTTGGCTGCTTGCCGTATAGTTCAAGGATACCAAGAGAAACTGTATTTGGGGAATTTGGATGCTCGACGTGACTGGGGTATGCCAAGGATTATGTGGAATGTATGTGGTTGATGCTGCAACAATCTCAGCCTGACGATTTTGTAATAGCTACCGGTGAATATCATACCGTCCGAGAATTTGTTACAATCTCATTCCGGCATGTGGGAATAGAATTGGAATGGCAAGGTGAAGGTATTGATGAAAAGGGCATTGACAAGGCTACCGGTAAAGTGTTGGTAGAAGTAGATCCCAAGTATTTCCGCCCGGCTGAGGTTGAGGAATTGCTGGGTGATCCTACAAAAGCAAAGACTGTATTAGGTTGGAATCCTGCCAAGACATCTTTTGAAGAACTCATTCGTATCATGATAGAACATGATAAGAGGTGGAGCAATACCGCAATTGGGAGAAATTCGCAATTGTCATATTAATGTAGGAACAGGTAAAGAACTTACTATCAAAGAACTTTCTCAACTAGTTGTTGATACTGTCGGGTTTACGGGAGAAGTGTATTTTGATACTTCAAATCCGGATGGAACACCACGGAAATTAATTGATGTGTCGAAGCTACATCAGTTAGGTTGGAAGCATCATGTTGAGATAGAAGATGGTGTTCGACGCCTTTTTGATTGGTATAAGCAGTCATTAGAATAGTTTTTGTACTCTATATTTCTTATAAAGTACAATCTAGTTGAATCATTGCAATGGCTTGGCAGAATCGCTGTCAAGCCGTTGCTGTTTTACTGTTTGGACTTTTCAGCAATGTTGTTGGGGCTTTGCAGTAATGTCGTTGATAAGTAGACGAGTAGACAGGTAGGCTTGTTTAGTAATTGTTATATTCCTATATATAAGTTAACTATATTATACTGTAATATTAAAAAGGTGGCAATAACATATATGCTATTGCCACCTTTTATACTAGGATGATGTTTATTTCGACTCTCTTTCGGTTATGAGACCGTGCCGATAAGCATAGAGTAGTTTCTCAAGATCTTTGATTTGGCGGTTTAGCTCTTCGCCCTTGTCAGTATTAGCCACCAGCATACGTTGACTACTTAGCTCAACAATCTGCGTTGTGCTCTTGATATCGGTTCCTCGTTGTACTGCATCGGCTGCGCTCGTGAAGGGTTCGTGTTGTACCAACTGGAGTCCGCGGCTATGGTATACAAGTGTATATCCGGCTATACCAGTCTCTTTGTGGTATGCTTCTGAGAAGCCGCCATCTATCACCATCAGTTTTCCGTTGGCCTTGATGGGATTTTCTCCGCTGCCGGCATGCACCGGTACGTGCCCGTTGATGATGTGCCTATTTGTACCATTTACACTGAAAGCATCCAGTATTCGGTCGGCTACAGCCTCGCTATCCCTCAGTTTGAAGTAGTTTCCTTTCTCTTCTTTGTGTGTAGCTTTGTCTTCGATGAAATATCGTTCGAATGTAGCCATTTTGCTTTTATCGAAGAGTGGGCTATCGGGACCGCACCATAGATAGAGGAAATAGTCGATAGCATATTGACGTTCGGCTGGCGGAGTGTCGTTTTGGAATGCAGAACGAATGAGCATTCCGGTGTGATGCATGAGCTCACGTCCTTGATATACTTGTCCTTTAGCTATTTCTACGTCCTTGAGACTACCATCTTCGTTGAGCGGAATAGAAGCATGGAAGAGTAAATTGTTGTTGTAAATGGCATACATACAACCATGCTGCAGGAGCAGGCGGATATGTTTGTGAAGTTTTTCGCACACCATGAACGAATGATGTAGCTTGCTCATCAGTGCAGTTTCTTCTTCTGTCATGTCGCACGGATGCTCCGGGTCGATGGTAGGGAAGTTGTTGCTGGTTAGTGGATACTCTTTACCGGTGAGCATGATGGTGCCTTTCTTGTAGTCGATGTTTTTGAATAGCTCTCTCTCTTGCATGTCCCATGACGGATTTCGTTCGAAGAGTTGAGCCTCGGCTTTGAACTGTAGCACGGCAATGGCTTTGTGCATGAGTGCCATGAGGCGCACTGATTTATCATCAGTATTCTTATTATCGCCTATCAGTTTGGGTATAAACTCCTTGCATTCATCGTCTCCATAAGTCTCCATGGCAAATGTAGCCAATGAGATAAGATTGATACCGTATCCCTCTTCCAGTGTTGTCAGGTTGGCATAGCGCAGAGACAGCCGGATGACATTGCAAATACATGCATCGTTTCCGGCACAGGCTCCCATCCAAAGTATATCGTGGTTGCCCCATTGCATGTCCCAATTGTGGCGCGAGGCCATGGTGTCGAGAATGATATGAGCACCCGGACCACGGTCGAAGATGTCGCCGAGAATGTGCAAGCGGTCAATGGCTAGCCGTTGAATGACATTGGCGATGGCAATAATAAAGTCGTCGGCTCGTCCCGTAGAGATAATAGTATCGATGATGACATTGACGTATGCCGTCTTATTTGTGTCTTCGGTACGCTCGTGGAGGAGTTCCTGAATGATGTAAGAGAATCCGTTTGGTAATGATTTCCTTACTTTCGAGCGTGTATATTTGCTTGATACGTCGCGGCATACAGCCACGAGTTGGTGGATGGTGATTCTATACCAGTCAATGATATCCGTCTCTTTGGACTTGACAAGTTCCAATTTTTGTTCCGGATAGTAGATGAGTGTACAAAGTTCTCGTTTCTCGTATTCGCGTAAAGAGTTGCCAAAGAGCTCGTTGACTTTTCGTTTGATGTTACCCGATGCATTCTTCAGTACGTGCTGGAAAGCCTCATATTCACCATGAATGTCGGCTAAGAAATGTTCCGTTCCTTTCGGAAGATTCAAGATGGCTTGCAGGTTTATAATCTCTGTACTGGCTTCAGCCACTGTCGGGAATGATTGCGCCAGCAGCTGTAAATATCTCATGTCCTTGTTAATTGTATCTTGTTTTGTCATTTTAGCTTAATATTTTTGTGTTATCATTTCTACTATTTTTTGTGCTCTTCGGTCGTTGATGGCCGGAATAGGAATGAATCCTTCGGTGAGAGAAGTCTCTTGTAGCATGGCTTGTTCAAGACTTGCCACAAAAGGATGTATTTTTAATTGCTGTAATATCTCGCCCATTCGGTCTTCATCGTAATCGGATGTTAGCATCTCGTTGGTTAGTTGTTGGACGAAAGTGGGGGTGAGCCCATCTCTATTGAATAAATATTGGGCGTACAAGAACTCACTACATAGTTTATGTATTGGTGAGTCTGTACTATCAAACTTATCAACTTGTTGCTTGATTTGGCTACGTATCTGTTGATCGTGTGCGGTTGTTACCTTTATATATAGGTCTAATAATTGCCTGTATAAGTCGTTGCTTGCTTCGTCGTTTGTAATGATGGGGTTTTTGACCAGATATACTTTATGTGTTTGGAAACGTTGTTGGATGTATTGTTTCTCATGTCTGCCCATGGCATGGAATGTGAGATTGCGTCGTTTTAATGAATGTTGAAGCGGGGAATGGTGCCATGGAACCATGGATGCCAGTGGACTATAGAGGATGGGAATCAATTTTGAATTAGCTGTTTTGATACATTGAAGCCTCGAAAAATCCAATTCTCCCATGACATGAATAAGGTCTACGTTCTTGCTTTCCGCGAAGTTTACACCTTCACGGGATAACTCATGCTGTATCGTAGAGATGTATTGTGCAGCGAGAGATTCCCTTTTAATAACAGAACTTGTTACGACCTGTATTCTCATAGTTTATGACTTGTAAATTCGTATTTGTCAGCAAAGTGATGTTTGATGGCGTATCGACAGTTTGTCCATACACTTCTCAACTGGAAGAAAAAGAGTTTGAATGGGGAAATATGGGTACTGAATTTAGCTAAAGCGCTAGAGCAGGCGAGTGTACGCCAAATAAACAAGATGAATAAAGCAGTGATAGAGGCACCCAGCAATATCCAATTATTGATGATAGATGCATAGATGATAGATGCAATATTAGCCAAAAAACAGAAGTGAAGCAACAGATTGTCCATGAATATAGGAAATTTATATCTGAAACTTCCACGCATATATTTCTTTGATTCACGATAGAAAAGCCGGTTGTTGGTCCATGTTTTGGGACTCACGTCCATATCGGTGAGCCAACAAGTTGGCGAGATTGCTAAGGAAGAGTTGTCTTCTGTGGAGAATTTGTTGACGATAAAATCATACTCTCCACGTATTAAATGAAGATTGCCAAGGAATCCATTGCCTTCCATAAAGACTGTTTTACGGAATGCTAGATTCGCACAATTACATCCATAGCTATGTCCACGTTGTATGGAACGGAACATCTGTCTAGCTTTAGAGAAGTGTTGGAAGTGTTGATAGTCGGTTACTTTGTCGTCGGGGAAGTGAGTATATCCCATCGCGATAGCTTTATCTTCGTGCATGGCGGTGGCCATTGAAGCAAGCCAAAAGTCACTATCGGGTCTGCAACTAGCCTCGGTTAATAGGCACCATTCGTATTTAGCGGCCTTAACACCGACGGTTATGGCAAGTTTTCGTCTGCTCATGTACCGGGAAGACATGGGAAGGAAGGTGGCATAGAGTTTGTCGCTGGCTCCTAATCTCTTGAGTACATCTTCTGTATCTGTATCTCCCTTCTCAGCCACCACCACCACTTGGAAAGGTGAGGTATATTGTTGTTGTAAGAAATAGGGGAGGTTTTCTTCTAAGAAAGCAGCTCCTTTATGAGCCGGAATAATGATACTGATTCCCGGTAAAGGCTGTTTTTGCTCACCGGACAAATCGTCTTCTTCGGTATTGATGGTCAATTTGCGAAGAAAAGGACTTGCCAACGATGCAATAACAGATAATAAAATGAGGGTTCCTCCAATATATATAGTGGTCAGGAGAGTAAGCATGATAGTCTATAGAATTACAAATCTTCAGTAAGATAACCTTGAGGGAGTGTGCGACAATTGTATTGGTTGGCCATAATTTCGCCATAAGCCCCCGCACTTCTGAGCGCTATCAGGTCGCCACGGTGGCATGCGTTGAGCTTAATAGCCTTGGCAAACACATCGCTGGATTCGCAAATAGGTCCCACAATATCGTATGTTTCGACTTTATCTTCGCTGCTGAGATTCTCTATTTTATGCGAAGCTTGATACAAGGCTGGGCGGATGAGGTCGGTCATGCCGGCATCCACAATGGCAAACTGTTTGTATGTACCTTGTTTGATATACAGTGTCTTGGTGATGAGTGAACCGCATTGGCCTACAACCGCACGTCCTAATTCAAAGTGTACTTGCTGTCCTGCACGTAATTCCAAATGTTTAGCGTAGGTATCGAAATATGATTTGAAATCAGGAATCGGGTTCTCATTGGGATTATCGTAGTCGATTCCCAAACCACCTCCGACGTTGATATTTTCTACAACGATGTGATGTTCTTCCAATTGAGATTGCAATTGGTTGATTCTATCGCATAGTGCGATGAAGTCGGACATCTCTAATATCTGAGACCCGATATGGAAATGTAGACCTATGAACTTGATATTCTTGAGTTTCTTGGCCTCAGTTATTACGTATTCCATATCCTCCATGGCGATACCAAACTTGTTTTCGGCAAGTCCGGTGGTAATATTGGCATGCGTATGTGCCCCAACATTGGGATTAATACGGAATGCTACCTTGGCAATCTTGCCCTTCTGTTCGGCAATTTCATTAATGACCATCAACTCCGGGATGCTCTCTACATTGAAACAATAGATGTCATGGTCGAGTCCGAGTTCTATTTCCCAATCGCTTTTACCCACACCTGCATAGACAATATGAACAGGAGAAAAGCCCGATTGAATCGCTGCTCTTATTTCACCACCACTCACACAGTCGGCTCCCAAGCCAGATTGGCAAATGATCTTCAATATTTTGGCATTGGCATTGGCTTTGACTGCATAGTGAACTATGAAGTTGGCGTGCTTGCCAGCTTCTTCTTTGATGGTATCTAAGGTCTTTCTCAAGACCGCAGTATCATAATAATAAAATGGAGTTGGAATCTTTTGAAACTTGTCAATAGGAAATATTCCTTTACTCATAGTGTCTTGTATTGAAAGGAGAGTGTGTACTTGAGCGGTACACACTCTTAAAAATAATCTTCTTATGCTTCGAAAAGAGTGCGGCTGAGATTCTGCAATGCTCTCTTCTTATCAGCTTCACGAATTAAGAAAGAGATATTGTAGTTTGAGCCACCGTATGAAATCATGCGCACAGGAATGTCTTTCATAGCATCCAATGCCACTGTCTCAAAGCCGACATTACTCCAGTCAAGATCGCCGACCACGCAGATAATACACATATCGGAATCCACTGTGACAGTGCCATACTTCTTGAGTTCGTCTACGATCTCATTGAGATGAGTAGGATTATCCACGCTCATTGATACTCCTACTTCTGATGTTGTAATCATATCAATAGGCGTTTGATAGCTCTCGAAAATCTCAAATACCTTTCTTAAGAAGCCTGTAGCTAGCAGCATTCGGCTCGATTTTATCTTGACAGCAGTGATATTATCTTTCGCAGCTACGGCCTTAATCTTGCTTCTAACGATGACATTATCAATGATAGTACCCTCTGCATTCGGGGCCATTGTGTTCTTTAAGCGAACGGGAATACCTGCATATTTAGCCGGTTGAATGCAAGTGGGGTGAAGAATCTTGGCTCCAAAGTAAGCCAATTCAGCTGCTTCTTCAAAGTTCAACTGCCTTACTGCCTCTGTTCTCTCGACGATACGAGGGTCGTTATTGTGCATGCCGTCGATGTCGGTCCATATCTGTATCTCCTCTGCCGGCAATGCTGCGCCAATCAACGAAGCTGTATAGTCAGAGCCACCACGTTCCAAATTGTCTACTTCTCCATATGCATTGCGGCAGATGAAGCCCTGTGTAATGTAGATTTGGTAGCCCGGATTATTCGCCATAATCTCTGTTAACTTCTCCTTTATATATTGTGGATCTGGCTCAGAGTTTTTATCTGTGCGCATGAAATCAAGCGCACTAATGAGTTTAGCCTTTACCCCTGTCTCCTGAAGATAGTTTACTACCATGTTGGTACTCATGATTTCACCTTGAGCAACAATGTTCTTTTCCTCGAAACTTGTGAACAAATCCTTGGTGAAAGAACGTAGATATTCAAACTCTTCGTGCAAGAAATCAGCGGTTTGGGTCTTCTTTTCTGCTGTAGTATATAGTTCTTCTACATGCTGGGCATACTTTCTTTCCAGTGCATTGATGACTTCGTTTGCGCCTTCGGGGTTCTTTTTATATAAGTAATTGCTGATTTCAATGAGCGAATTAGTAGTTCCGCTCATAGCAGATAATACGACAAAGGTGGGTTCCCCTGATTCTGTGATTAATGAGGCGACATTCTTCATACGTTCGGGTGAGCCAACGGAAGTTCCTCCAAATTTCATTACTTTCATACCGCAATTATTTTGTTGATGGATTATCTAATTCTTATTCTGGTTTGGCCGATTCTGTATGGTCAGCTATTTCGTTTTCTTCCTCTTCATCGTTGATAAGGTCAAGCTGGTTGTGTTCGCCTGTTACATCTTGTAAAGTTTTGTCCTTACATTGATATACGATGCCGGGGAACTGGTCTAGCATAGAAATATTATGCGTCGTCATGATAACTGCTGCCCCCGTACCTGTAATGTCTTTCAGCAGCGACACGATGTTTCCGGCCGTCTCTGCATCCAAGTTACCGGTCGGTTCGTCGGCAATAATCATCTTTGGCTGGTTCAGAATGGCACGCGCAATGGCAATGCGTTGCTGCTCGCCACCGGATAACTCGTGTGGCATCTTGTCTATTTTGTCTTGCATACCCACTTCTTTCAGCACGCTTTCGATGCGTTTGTTGATTTCATCTTTGCCTTTCCAGCCTGTAGCTTCAAGTACAAAGCGGAGGTTTCTGCGTACACTTCGGTCGTGCAACAGCTGGAAATCTTGAAAGATAATGCCTAAGTCTCTACGCAATGCCGGTACTTCTTTCCTCTTCAAATCAAATAGGTTTCGACCAAGCACTTCTGCTTTCTGGTTTTCGTTTTCCTGTTCTAAGTCGAGTTCACAGTATAATGACTTCAGCAAAGAACTTTTACCGGTTCCTACCTTACCTATTATATAGATGAATTCTCCCTCATTCACTTGCAAGTTTACATCTTGTAGAACGAGGTTGTCGGCTTGATATACATTTATGTTTTGGTAATCTATTAACATCATCCGTTAGTTTTAATCGTGTTTATGCCAGTTAGGATCATGGCGAACTTGCAACTCTTTGGCAATATCCTCAATTCTTAACCCCTTGCTTGTCAGTAATACGATGAGGTGATAGAACATATCTGCGCTCTCATAGATGAGGCGTGAATCCTCTCCATTGGTTGCTTCGATGACGGCTTCCAAAGCTTCTTCGCCCACTTTCTGAGCCATGCGGTTCAGTCCATCCTTAAATAGACTGGTGGTATATGAGCCTTCTGGCATCTCTTCATGGCGTTTCTCTATGAAGTCTTGCAACTCTGTCAAGAAGAGTAGGGGATTTGCGTTGTTGTCTTCTCCCCAACAAGTGTCGGTTCCTTTGTGGCAAGTTGGTCCCTGTGGATGCACCATGATGAGCAACGTATCGTTGTCACAATCGTTTTTGATGCTCACTACGTTTAGGTAATTTCCCGATGTTTCGCCCTTTGTCCACAGGCAGTTGCAAGTCCTACTCCAAAAAGTCACCTTTTTAGATTCTAATGTTTTCTCGTAGGCCTCTTTATTCATGAATCCCAACATCAGTACTTTGTGGGTTATAGCGTCTTGTATAATAGCCGGCACAAGGCCGTTTAGCTTCTCAAAGTCTATCTCTGTCATATCTTAATCTTGTTTTTATTTCTTTATAATCTTATATTGATGTCCCTTTGGGATAAGTATTCTTTCAGTGCCGGTATCTTGATTTCGCCGAAATGGAATACACTGGCAGCCAGCGCAGCATCGGCTTTACCGCTGATGAAAGCATCTCTGAAATGTTCCATTGTGCCTGCTCCACCACTCGCAATGACCGGTATATTGACCTCTTCGCTCAACTTTGCTAGTGCTTCATTGGCGAATCCCTGTTTCACTCCGTCGTGGTTCATGCTCGTGAAGAGTATCTCTCCGGCTCCTCTATCGGCAGCTTCTTGTGCCCATTCTATCAATCCGCGCTCGGTACGACCCCTTCCGCCATGCGTATAACAGTGCCATCCGTCTTCGTCCAGCCGTGCATCTATGGCGCAGACGCATACTTGTGAACCGTAGTTATGGGCTATCTCTTCGATGAGTTCGGGGTGGGCGAGGGCGGCACTATTGATACTTACCTTGTCGGCTCCAGCGTTGAGGAGCCTGTCTACATCCTTCAATTCGTTGATACCTCCACCAACCGTGAAAGGTATATTGATTTCACGAGCCACCCGTGTCACCATTTCGGTAAATGTCTTTCGGCCTTCGAAACTTGCCGTGATGTCTAGAAAGACGAGTTCGTCGGCTCCCGCATTGCTGTAAGCCTTGCCTAGTTCAACCGGATCACCGGCACTCCGCAGATTCACGAAGTTGATTCCTTTAACCGTTTCTCCGTTCTTTACATCAAGACAGGGGATGATTCGCTTGGCCAATCCTCTATTTGTCATACGCTTATCATGCGGTTTAGTTCTTGTATATCAATTCGTCCTTCATAGAAGGCTTTGCCGAATACCACTGCAGGGATACCGGCTTTGTCGAGTTCCATGATGTCTTGGTTGTCCGAAATACCGCCACTTGCAATGAGATGCAACTGTGGATAGGTTGCCATTATCTGTTGATATAGCTCCGTGGCCGGCCCAGCAAGTGTCCCGTCTTTGCTGATTTCCGTGCATAGTACGTTCTTCACACCATGGTCGGTATAGGTCTTTAGGAATGGCAACAACTCCATTTCTGAATCTTCTTTCCATCCATTGATGGATACTTTTCCATGTCTGACGTCGGCGCCCAGTATGAGTTTGTCGGCTCCATATTTGTCCAACCATTGCAAAAACAATTCCGGTTGGGTCACGGCAATAGACCCCACGGTCACTATTTCAGCCCCACAAGCAAATGCAGTCTGAATATCTTCATCGGTCTTGATGCCACCTCCGAAGTCGACTTTCAGCTTTGTGGCTGTCGTAATAGCTTTGAGTGTTTCAGAGTTGACGATGTGTTTAGACTTTGCCCCGTCCAAATCCACGATATGCAATCGCTTGAATCCCATCGATTCAAAGCCCTTAGCTACCTTTACCGGGTCACTTTCATACACCGTTTTACGGGCATAATCTCCTTGGGTCAGTCTTACACACTGTCCTTCGATGAGGTCTATGGCAGGAATTAGTTCGATGTTCATCTTCTTACAATATCAATGAAATTCTTTAATATCTGTGCCCCCACATTACCACTTTTCTCCGGATGGAACTGGGTGGCATAGAAGTTGTCCTTGTGCATGGATGCACTGAAAGGCTGGACATAGTCAGCTGTGGCTATCGTATGCTTGCAAAGAGGTACATAGTAGCTATGTACGAAGTAGGTATACGGATGTTCTGGTATGTCGGTATATAGTTCCGACTTCAAGTCGTAAATCTCATTCCATCCGATGGCCGGCACTTTATCCTCGTGCCGAGTAGGTGTAAAACGCTTTACTTTGGCATCGAATACACCGATACAGTCGGTATCTCCCTCTTCAGAGTGTTTACAGAGCAGTTGTTGACCGATACAAATACCCAATACTGGTTGCTTTAGATTTGCAATGACTTGATCCAATTTATGTTCTCGCAGATAAGCCATGGCATGATGAGCTTCGCCCTGTCCGGGGAAGAGTACTCCGTCGGCGCGTTGCAATTCCTCTATGTCGTCGGTTAAGGTTGGTCTTATTCCCAATCTTAACATGGCATTGACGACCGAGTAGATATTGCCGGCATTGTATTTTACGATTGCTATCTGCATGTTGTTTCTTGTTTAACTGAAGATGATGGTCTTGTTGTGATAGGTCAATATCTTACGCTCTATATGTTTGGTCACGGCTCTAGAGAGTACTATCTTCTCCAAGTCTTTGCCTTTTAATACCAGACTTTCGGGCGTGTCTTTGTGCGTAATGCGCGTCACATCCTGCTCGATGATGGGACTGGCATCTAATTCTGTGGTAACATAGTGACTGGTCGCGCCAATGATTTTCACTCCGCGCTCCCATGCTTGATGGTAGGGACGCGCACCGATGAACGCCGGCAAGAACGAGTGATGGATGTTGATTATCTTGTTAGGGTAGGCCTGAATCATGTTGTCGGTGATGATTTGCATGTAACGAGCCAACACGATGAATGTCACTTTCTCCTTTTTGAGCAACTCCATTTCGGCTTTCTCCACCTCTTCTTTGTTGCTGTGGTCTTTCTTGATAGCCCATACATGGTAGGGAATATCAAACTGTTCGGCTACATATCTCAGGTCTTCGTGATTGCTTACGATGCAAGGTATCTCTACGTTCCACTCACCGGCTTTGTACCGAGCAAGCAAGTCGTATAGGCAATGGCTCATCTTACTGACAAAGATTGCCATTCTCGGACGCTCGTCATTGAAGTATAGGTTGAATCCCATTTGGTAGCGTTGAGCATATAGAGTGGAAATATAGTCTTCTATCTTTGCCCTAGGAATCACGAAGTTATCCAATTCCCATTCTATGCGCATGAAGAACATACCATCTTCACGATCCACATACTGGTCAAGGTACACAATGTTTCCCTTGTTATCAGTGATGAACTTAGTGACCTCGGAGATGATCCCCTGTTTGTCAGGGCAGTGAAGGAGCAATATAGCCGTCGGTTTCATCCTCAATTATTCAATTTATACCGTAAATAAGCTTATGCACTTTAGCCTTGCAAGGCTATGCAGCCTATCTTATGCAATGATAGTGCCAATGAGTGTAATGTGAGTTTACTCACGTATTACCGAGTGCAGCCTATCTTATGCAAAGGTAGCATATTAAATTGATAATCGATAATTGAAAAATGAAAAAATAGATACATCAGCCGAATATCATATCCGGATGGAATAAATATGCATTGTAAAATCGGAAATAGCTATTATTCTGTTGTTTCGGGAGTATGCAATATGATGCTTGTGGCGCCGATGGTAAAGAGACTCCCATCTTCTAATATTCGACGCTCCTTGTCGCCCAATATTTCGTTGTCTACGAATGTTCCGGTGTAACTGGGGCCATCTCTTAGCACGTATTTCAGCTTGCCTTTCTTGTCTCTGCTGACCGTTACGACACAATGGTTCATATCAATACTAGGGTCAACAGTTTCGATGGGGCAATTGGTTTTACTGCCTTTCATGTATCGCCCCAGTACGTTGTCGCCCATTCGTAGAGGAATGACCTGTTTGTAATGGAATACATTCTCGATGACGGTTAAGGTTCCGTATTCTCCGGTGGGAACTTCGTCGGTGTTGGATTCTTCTTTTTGGGTCTTTCTTAATTTAGAAACGCCCATTCGGATACTGAATTGCTTGCCACATTGCGGACACTCAAATACCAAGGATTGTCCTGTCTGGTATTTGGTCTCGTCGAATATGATAAAGTTGTCGCATTTAGGACAGCGTACTCTCTTCATTTAGTTGATTTTACTAATCCAACAATCTGCAAACTCACTATTGTCGTTGAGTTTGTTCATAGCTTGACGAGCTTCTTGCTCTGTAGCGTATTTGCCGTAGACTACTTTTCGGTTTTGTCTCTTCTCCAGTACGCTTGCTTCTTTGTATCCTGCCGCTTTGAGGCGAGCTACATAAGCCTCAGCGTTGTGTCGAGTCACTTTGCTGGCTAATACCAAACTATAATATGGTACATCAGTGGCTTTGTTTTCGCGAACTCGCGAGGCTGTGGAAATTGAATCGGCAGCTTTTGCTACGGCTTCTTGGATGTTTTTTGGAGTGATAAGGGACTTGCTGTTTATGTCGCCAATAGTCATATCGCTAGGCATAATCTTGAGTAACAGACTCGTATCGGGAGTTGCGTTCGACAGCATCTTATCGTTGTTGAGCGGAGCCGGAATGAGCAAGAATGCCATCAATATGATGCATGCCGCTGCAATATTACGTAGGATGCTAACCTTGATACTGACAACTTTTTCCTCCTCATCTTCTGCTATGACAGTGGAAGTCTCGGACAAATGGCGTGTGCCAACATCTCCCGACATTGGTTTGAGTGGAATAATGGCAGCCTCTTCTGTCTGAGTTTTCTGTTGTCCCAAGGCTCTCATTTGGAACGAACTCAATCCATATAAACTAGGCGTGAGAATACCTGCTTCGCAAGGAGTAAACTGGAGGTGCCCGTCTTTATCTAATGAAAGGGTACCAATATCATTGAATTCATATTCTCCTTGGTTGTCAAGGATGAGCCGAAGTTCTGCTACTTCCTGCTGGATTCGGTCTAATGCCTCCGGGTAACTGATGTCGTATGCCTCAATATACGACTGTGCTAGAAGCGAATCGTTCAATTTGAGTTGCGGATTAAATCCTACTGTACGCGAAGGGGGGAGGAAAACACCGTCTCCCTCGTCATACCTTGCTTCCACATGATGTGCCATAAATCCACCGAATCCGGGGATTATCACACAATCATTGTTCAGCAATAGAATCTCTATATGTCTTTCAATTCCTAGCACGTTTGCAAAATTACCAATTTATTACGAGAAAGACAAGTGAATCAAGCAAAAATAGTTTCGTCATTTTCTGAATAATCTTTTGTCGTCAATTTTATTTGTAGTATCTTTGCGTTGTTACAATTGCTGTAGTAAGCTTGTTACTTCGTAACTTTGGAAGTTAGTGGAAGGTAACGGAAGTTAAATTCTCTAGGAGGAGAGGAGTCGACAGGCAAATGTCAATAAACTCCACCTAGTACTGCGACATCTATTAAGTGTCTAACTCCTGATGATTCTGAGGTGAGGCATTATAGCAACGTTTGGACAATGTAGTTAAATTATGGAATATCAAGAGACCGAGATAAAAGGAGTCTTTATCATCAAACCGAAGGTGTTTAACGATGCTCGCGGCTATTTTTACGAGGCGTGGAAGCTAGCGGAATTCAATGAGCATGTGGGACAAGTGGACTTTATTCAGGATAATGAATCTAAGTCGTCTTATGGCGTTTTAAGAGGATTACATTACCAGAAAGGTGAATATTCGCAAGCCAAATTGGTGCGTGTGATTCGTGGTCGTGTGCTCGATGTGGCTGTAGATATTCGTCGTAGTTCACCTACTTTCGGCAAACATGTGATGGTGGAATTGAGTGAAGAGAACAAACAACAACTTTTTATTCCGCGTGGCTTTGCCCATGGCTTCTTGGTATTGAGTGATGAGGCTGTCTTTACTTATAAAGTAGATAATATTTATGCACCTGAACATGAAGCTGGTATACGGTGGAATGATGAAGCACTCAACTTGCAATGGCCTATAGATAAGAAAGATGTGCTGACGTCGGAGAAAGATTTGAAGGCTAGCAGTTTGAAAGATGCCGTGTTGTTTGATTGATATACGCGGTATGAAATGCTATTGAATGAATTTGAGAATAGAATTTTAGACTAATATGCATAGGCAAATTAATATCACTTACATTCTCGCGAGCGCTGTATTGCTGACCTTACTACTCTTGGTATCATCTTGTAAAGAAAGAGGGCAGAAAGCTATGGCGGTGGAAAATCGTGTAGCAAAGAAGATGTTGCAGGGTGTTTGGGTGAACGAAGATGAAGATGAGCCGGCTTTTAGAGTGAAAGGTGATACCATCTATTATCCTGATTCTACTTCAATGCCTGTTTATTTCCAAGTGGTAAAAGATACGTTGGTACTCCGTGGAACAAATGTGGTGAGTTACCCAATCGTTAAGCAAGTGGCTCATTTATTCGTCTTTCGGAATCAGGTGGGCGACGTGATTACGTTGCAGAAGACGACGGATAGTGCTTATCTGCGGTTCTTTCAAACCAAGAAAGTGGTTGTGCTCAACCAACAACGACTTATTAAGCGCGACTCGATAGTGATGCATGCTGATGAGCGGTATCATTATTATGTGCAGGTGAATCCCACATCCTATAAAGTGGTTAAGAGTTCATTCAACGATGATGGGGTAGAAGTGGAGAATGTTTACTACGACAATATTGTTCATCTAGGTGTCTTCAATGGTAATCGTCGACTCTATTCGCGTGATTTTCGTAAACAAGATTTTAGTTTGAAAGTTCCTGAACAGGCGCTCAGGCAAAGCGTATTGAGCGATATTGTATATGTGAAGTCCGACTCCGAAGGGCTTCATTTCTCAGCTTCTGTTTGTATTCCTGATAGTCCAAGTAGTTATGTTGTTGAACTTATTGTGGATTATCAAGGACGTATGAAGATGCAAATAGCATAATATTACAACTTCACTTGATTTGCTGTCGAGTCTTTACAAGAATGCTGTAAAGACTCGGCAGCATTGTTGTTAGGGCGGGGCAGCAGTGTTGCCAAAGTTCTGCAGCGAAATAAGTGTGTGAATTGTTAAGTTCGTGAGCTATTGATTTGGTAGCAAGAAGTGAGAAGTTGGATACAAAGAGCGATGATTGCCGCCTGCTTACGCCTATTATCATACACTTAATATCATTGTTTGTGTGGGTGAATCCAACTCGCCCCTACATGCAGATTTTTGTTTGAAGAACCACGATCGTTTCAGCCTTAATCCCTCATTTTTAGTCTCTTTTTTCCCTATATTATAAAAGATGTGTAATCATTGCAATATTTTCATAAAAAATATATATCTTTGTACGTCAAATAGGACTGTCTTTAATGGTGCGTTCTCTGCGAGTTATAACAGGCTCAGATGTGGAGACGAGTTCTCTGGAGTAGCGCGTTTATCGTAGCGTTATATTAACCTCCATGCTATTTGTATGAAGGAGGGGAGCCTCGTCTCATAAAATCAAGGAAACCATCTGTTTATTTACTTGCTGGATATTGCGAAAATCCATTTCCCATTTTATTTTTTTCTGTTTTTGGAGTACAAGCTTGTGGCCCAAAAAGGAAAGCTAGTGGTATTAGAGGATGCTGATAAGGGAGGGTAGATTATATTACTAAGTGTGTGAAGAATAGGGTAATCATACAAAAATACATGGTAGCGCAACGTGATATGAGTATGGATTTGGCAAAAGCTATTGCAATGGCCTTAGTTTGTATAGCTCATTCTTATGAAATGACAATAGGAAATGCAAGTTCTTTTAGGCCCATTTTTTCTACATTTTACATGCCATTATTTATGATGATATGTGGCTATTTTTCTCACCACTCGCTTATGCTTCCGTTATGTGATATATTGGTTAAGAAAGCTAAACAATTACTGTTACCCACTATGAGTGGTATTCTACTAATATGTGTGATTGAATTTTTATTAAATAGTAAAGTTGATGTGGTGATGGAAATTATAGGAGGATTATGGTTCCTTAAAACATTATTTATCTGTTATCTCATTGTTGCTGTGTTTAAACAATTGCGATTGTCGGATGCCATGACTTGTCTTTTTTCATGTATAATCTTGCTTCTTATTCCGAAGGGTAGTTTCTTACAAGTCAATTTTCTGCTAATTATGTTTTGGGCAGGTTATTTTCTGCGGAAGTATTTGGATTGGTTTACTAGAAATTATCAATCACTGACAATTGTTGGTATTGTCTTGTTCTGTATTTTTATTTATTTGGGTTATGACGATGCTCCCGAACAATTGACTTATAATTATATCATCAATAATTATTGGGTTGTTATTATTCAGATACTAACAGGGCTTATTGGTAGCATAAGTGTTATCGGTGCTTCTAAGTATGTGTTAAATAGTAATAGAGAGGGGTGTTTTGTTTACAATATTTCGATTTTAGGGCGTTATACCTTGGGAATTTATGTTGTACAATCAATTGTGATAGAAAGAATTATTAATCATTATCTACATATTAATCCCAATGCTAGATGTAGTCTGCAAATTTTAGATTGGATAATTACCCCATTGTTAGGATGTGTGCTCATGTTTTTGTGTTATGGAATCGTCAGATTATTGGAGAGGAATAAGATTATTAACAGTATGCTGTTTGGGAAAGTCTAATAGCTAGTTGTATTATTCAAGGATGATTCGTATTTGGTTTAAAAGATATTTTAATTTGCCATGTTTAGTGTTCTTTATACTAGCAATGGTGTTTTTGGTAAGATTATATAGCCTGTTTACTACGCCTTTAACTTATACAGAATGGGGAGTAAGTGAATGGATGATTAATTATGCTGGAGGGTTTGTTAGAAGAGGATTGAGTGGCCAGGTTCTTTGGTTTTTATATAATATTCATCCTTTTAATCTGCTTATGGGTATAAGAATGATAATATTTCTAAGTTCCATTTTAATCTTAATTTTGGTTATTCGGGTGTTTTGGAAAGAAAAACTTTCTTTGCTATTACTTCCAATAGGTTGCTTCTTTAATTTTACACTATTCAGCACTAATGCGCGGAAAGATTTCTTGCTTTTGTTATTTGCTTATGTGTTATTTTATAGTTTTCATAAGTTGATAACAAAGAGTACTTCGTGGAGGTGGGGATTAGTATTCTTATTGTCTTCTGTAATAATGTTACTTATACACGAAGCATCTTTCTTTTTTACGTTTCCATTTCTTGCTTTATTTGGGTGGTACTATTGGGATAAAAAGGATAAGAATATTTTGTATCGAATTTTGTATTTTATTCCATGTGTAGTCGTGTTTATTATGGTGATAAAATACAAAGGGGATTCAATAATGGCTCAAAAGATATGGAATTCATGGGCCTCGTCAATTAATTCCTATCCAGACAATGGGGGACAGGAGGTTTCTCAAATTGGTTTAGGAGTTGCTGCATTAGGATGGAATGCCATTGAAACTTTTAAAAATCATTTAAGTTGGTCTTATTTAGGGATACCACCATCTTTGTTGAAGACCCCATTTGTCTTTTTAAATTTGTTTAGCTTATATTATTTAGTGACAAGAGTCAATACAGCTAATCCACGTTTTTGGAAATTAGGACAGGTAGATACTATAGCATTAAGTAATATTTTAATTGTGCAATTTATTTTCCTCCTTCCCATGTATACAATACTGTCGTGCGATTGGGGAAGAACTTTACCATATATGGTAATTACGACATTCTTCCTATATCATATATTTAAAAATATTGAAATAGTTCCAATAGTAAGATTTTCTGAGATAATTCAGAAGAAGATAGATGATATAAGATTATTGAACTCATCCTATTTCTATATTTTTATCTTAATATTTACCCCATTTTCAGCTTATCATGCGCCGAGTTTAGAAAATGAGCTCTTATATAGAATGCTACATTTGGTAGGTATAGGTTGATTCTCTATATTTTGTGAGTATAGATATTTGATAGATGGATAAGAAAATTCATTCCTTATTAGTACGTATCTATGATATATTAGTGCGTGAGCCGAGAATGATTTGGCATCGTTATCGTCCTTGCTCTTTTTGTGTGAAAAGGGAGGATATATATATATTCATGGTAGATGGCGTGATACCTCATGGGGGAATGTTTGATCGGCTGAAGGGTATGATTACCATCTACGCTATAGCCAAGAAACAAGGTAAGAAATTTAAGTTGCATTTTACATATCCATTTCGTTTAGAGGAGTATCTTGAGCCTAATACGTACGATTGGAGGATAGCTGATGAAGAAATTTACTATAGTTATCCTGTAAGTAGACCTGTAATAGCTTATGGTGAGATAGATAATCCATCTAGATTGCTGAAAAATCGCCATCAGGAGACTCATTTTTATTATGGCTATAATTCTTTGGAGGAGGTAAATAAGTATTATAATACAGATTATGAATGGGGAAACCTATATTGTGAACTCTTCAAACCTACACCTCGGTTACAGCAATATATTGATAAATATAGAGCTGAGATAGGCAAAGAATATATTGTGATACACACTCGTTTCCTCAATCTACTTGGAGATAAAGTAGAAACGGCAATCAATTCTGAGCTATCTGATGGTGATAAGTGCCAACTTATAGCCCTATGTCAAGAAGAAATAGGACGTATCATCCATTTGGAGCAAGCCAAGAAACCATGCCGTTTGATGCTTGCCTCCGATAGTATGACTTTTATCTACGCTATGCAACAAACTTTTCCCGATGCATACGTAGTACCGGGCGAGGTGAGACATATCGACACCGCTGGTCAAACGGCTGATGATGAAAATTTAAAAATGTTTCTCGACTATTATCTTATCGCTTCTGCTCGCAAAGTTTATAACCTAGTAGGTCCCAATATGTGGCCTAGCGCTTTTCCGGAATATGCAGCGAAGATTGGGAAAACAGGGTTTGAGAGGATATGTTTATAAAAAAGATTTTTATTGTATGGTGAGAATACATATATCTGTATATTCTTTTTGAAGTTTGTTTAACTATGATAACTTTTATTGTTCAAGCTAGAGTAGGTTCTACTCGGTTACCACAAAAAATCCTTTTACCTTTTTATGAGGGGAAGTCTATTTTAGAGTTATTGATAGCAAAATTTCGACTCGTATCGAACACCCAGATTTTGATAGCAACATCTGATGATTCTAAGAACGATGTTATCGAGGAAATAGCACTGAGCAATAATGTAAAGTGTTTCAGAGGTTCGGAGAATGATGTTTTGCAACGTTTTATAGATGCTGCAGAATATGTTGGAGCTGAACAAATTATTAGAGTTTGTTCTGATAATCCTTTTTTAGAATTAGCTTCTATCCAAACTTTGGTTAATCGTGTCTCGGATGAGAAATGTGATTATATGAGTTTTTGGGTTGATGGTAAGCCTTCGATTAAGACCCATTTTGGTTTTTGGACAGAATATGTTACTTTGAAGGCACTTAAAAAAGTACGAGTATTAACAGAGGATTCACTCTATCATGAACATGTAACTAATTTTATCTATTCTCATCCAAAAGATTTTGTCGTATCATGGATAAATGGACCTGATGTGTTGAAAGGGAGAGATGATATTCGACTTACCACTGATACCATTGATGATTTTAAGACGGCTCAAACTGTATATTCAAGATTAGTAGGAGTGCAGATTTATCCCACAATAGCTCAGGTAGTGAGTTTTTTGGATCAACATGGTGAATTATTACAATGCGCAACTACGATATTATTCATACGCACAATTCTGCTCCACAACTTTTTGTGGCAATAGCTAATATTGAGCTAGGGAAAAAACTTATAACAACTGAGCATTCTACTAATAATCGGAAGCGGGGTAATCCCTTTTATGCTGTTATCGATAAATGGATGTATGGCCGATATGAAAGGATAGTATGTATCTCGGAAGAGGCTCAAAAGAAACTTGCGCAATATTTGGATGAACCGAGGGAAAATCTGACAGTTATTAATAATGGTGTGGATGTATATGCCTTTCATCATGCAAAACTGATAGTCCCGACTATGCATGACGGAATATTCGTCACTGTTATGGTGGCGGGATTTCGTGAAGCAAAGGATCAGGACACAGTTATTAGAGCCATGGAGCTGTTGCCAGAGAATTATCATTTGTGGTTGGTTGGCGATGGGGTACGTAGAATTGAATTAGAAAAAGAGATAGAGGAAAGACATGTCGGTGATAGAGTTAAATTGTGGGGAATACGCTCGAATATAGCTCAAATATTAAAGTCTGCTGATGTTGTTGTCATGTCTTCACATTGGGAGGGGCTTTCTCTCTCAAATATTGAAGGGATGGCTGTAGGTAAACCATTTGTTGCTTCTGATGTTGATGGATTGCGAGAGGTTACAAAGGGTTATGGAATCCTTTTTCCGCATGGTGATGCTCAAGCCTTAGCTGATATAATCCGCCAATTACATGACGACCCTATATATTATAATATGGTGGCAAAAGCATGTTATCAGCGTGCTTGCCAGTTTGATATAAGTAAGACCGTGGAAAGATATATTAGAGTGTATCGTGATGTGTTTACATTGAATTGACACGGATATTATCACGACCAAGTATGGAGTCTTGTAGTGGTTCTCGTTGCAAAAGTTGGAATTAAAATGGAGAAAAGAAAACTAATCCGTGTAACAACATCTGATATCAGCCTTGAATCTCTGATTAAGGGACAATTGAAGTTTCTGAGTAATGAGTTTGAGGTGGTAGGGGTCTCGAATAATACCGGTATGTTACAGATGATAGGTGAACGTGAGGGTATTCGGGTGATAGAGGTGTCGATGCATCGTGAGATTTCTTTAAAGGATGATGTGAAGTGCTTGTGGGTGTTATATCGTCTGTTTAAGAGAGAGAGGCCGGATATCGTTCATGCCAATACACCCAAAGGAAGTTTACTCTCAATGCTAGCTGCAAGATGTGCTCGTGTGCCTCATCGTATTTATACGGTTACGGGACTGCGCTATCAAGGGGCTAAAGGATTGTTTAGAGACATACTTATAGGTATGGAGCGTATTACTTGTTGGGCTGCTACTAAAGTGATTCCTGAAGGGCAAGGAGTTCTACATACTTTACAGAGTGATAAAATTACGAAGAAATCATTGAGCGTGATATATCATGGAAGTATTAACGGTATTGATACGGAATATTTCTCGCGTGAGGTAACTGTTAAACATTTAAAGCAAAGTGTGGAATTCAAGGAAGATATTCCTACAGATGTGGTTAGAATGCGTGTTCGCCAATCGCTTGGATTAGCAGATGATGATTTCGGTTTTATCTTTATTGGGCGTATTGTAAGGGGGAAAGGGATGCATGAGTTAGCAAGTGCAATGAAGAAATTTTCACTGGAGAATATACATTGCAAATTAATTCTTGTGGGTAACTTTGAAGAGGAATTAGACCCTTTGCTACCGGAAGATATGGAATTCTTTACTCATGATCAAAGTGTTAAGTTTGTAGGGTATCAAAATGATGTCAGACCTTATTTGTTTGCGGCTGATGCCTTGGTATTCCCAAGTTATCGGGAAGGATTCCCTAATGTTGTATTACAGGCTGGGGCTATGGAGCTTCCTTCCATAGTGACAGATATTAATGGTTGTAATGAAATTATAGAGGATAACATCAATGGCATCATCATACCAAGTAAGGATGTGGAGGCTTTGTATATGAGTATGAAATATTTTATGGAACATATTGAAAAGATAAAGCAAATGGGGATTTATTCCCGACCACTCATCTGTAAACGATATGAGCAACAAGATGTGTGGCATGCGTTAAGTGAAGAATATAGAAGGGTTTTATCTAAATAAGTTAAGATTGTGTATAAGTTCTTTTTTAAACGACTTATAGATTTTAGTATAGCATTGATAAGTCTGATTTGTATAAGTCCTATTTTATTGATTATTACAATATGGCTTTATTTTGCGAATAGAAAGAGTGGTGTATTCTTTTTACAAGATAGGCCAGGGAAGAATGGGAAAATCTTTAAAGTTATCAAGTATAAGACCATGACGGATGATAGGGATGAGCGGGGGGAGTTGTTGCCCGATGAGGATCGATTGACAAAGGTCGGTCAATTTGTACGTTCTACTTCGATAGATGAACTTCCACAATTGGTTAATGTATTAAAAGGTGATATGGCACTAATTGGTCCTCGCCCATTGTTAGTACAATATTTGCCTTTGTACAGTGAGAGGCAAGCTCGTCGGCATGAAGTACGACCGGGAATAACAGGATGGGCACAATGCCATGGACGTAATGCTATTTCATGGACAAAGAAATTTGAGTATGATGTATGGTATGTAGATCATATTTCTCTTAAAACAGATCTAAAAATATTGTATTTAACTCTGGTATCTATACTTAAGCGGGAAGGTATATCTGCGGAAAATAATGTAACAATAGAGGATTTTAATGGACACAATTAAGCATATGTTATATAATACTCCTTGTTTTATTCTTGATGAAGTAGAATTTAAAAGGAATGTTGATGGGTTTCGACTTGCGCTTAATCACTATTTCACAAATGGGCTAATAGGCTTTTCTGTTAAGACTAATTCTTTTCCTTATTTGCTGAAATTAGCAAAAGATTGTGGATGCTATGCAGAGGTGGTTTCATACTCGGAATATGAATTAGCCTTGATGTGTGGATTTGCTAAGGACAAGATTATCTATAATGGTCCTATGAAATCAAAAGAGTCTTTTCTTGATGCTCTAGAACATGGTGCAATAGTAAATATTGAAACAAAACGTGAAATAGAGTGGCTGAGGTTGTTAGATACGAATAAAGAATATCAAGTGGGGATTCGGCTGAATATAGATATTAGCCATATTTCTCCAGGGGATGCTAAATATGACAATGATGATAGCAGATTTGGATTCTCCGCAGAGAATGAGGAGTTCTTACTTGCATTAAAGAAAATATCCGAGATTTCTAATATTACAATAAAGGGACTTCATATTCATAGGACTTCAAAAACACGCAGTGTGAACTTTTATCAAAAGCTTGTACGATATGGGGCAGAAGTAATAGATAAATATCATTTAAAACTTCAGTATCTAGATATTGGAGGAGGGTATTTCGGAATCTTTGCTAATAAACCCACTTATGAAGATTATTGTAGTGCTATAGCTGAAGAACTAAAAAGACAAAAATTGGAGTATCTAAATATAATAGTAGAACCGGGAAATGCGCTTACAGCATCTGTATTTGAATATCATTCTTCAGTGATAGATACTAAACAGGTAGGGGAGACATTGTTTGTTACGACAGATGGTACACGTAATGATGTGGATCCTCTCTTTCAGAAATCTGATTATATAAAGGAATTAGTATACCATGGAAAGAATCAAGATATAGTAGCCCATCAAGTAATCACTGGGTGTACTTGCCTTGAGTTTGACCGCCTATTTGAGCTTTGTGAACAGCAGCGCTTAGATGTTGGTGATGAAATTATTTATAAGAATGTAGGTGCTTATACAATGTGTTTATCACCGTTATTTATTAGATATATCCCTAGAGTGTATTCAAAGGAATCGGGAGAATTATTAAGGCAAGAATGGACGGCACAGGAATATATTGCTCAATGTAAAATGTAATTGTAGATATAGATATAAATGGAAAAAAATATATTGTTTTGTAGTGTAGGTCGTAGAGCAACATTGTTACAGAATTTTAGAGAGTCAATGCGAGGTTGTGGTAAACTTGTTGCAACTGATTGTAGCCCAGTAGCTCCGGCATTATATTTTGCGGATAGCATTTATCGAGTTCCGCTTATTACGGATGAACATTATACAGAGGAAGTATTAGAAATTTGTAAAAGAGAAGATATTAAGGCACTTACAACTCTGATAGATCCTGAAATAGAAATAATGGCGAGACATGCTAGTGTGTATCGTAATCAGTCAATTTTGCCTCTTTGCCCAAATAAGGAGTCTGCCCATTTGTGTTTTGATAAGTATGAAATGTTTAAGTATTTTCAAAAGAAAGGAATAAGAACTGTACTTACTTATAATGATTTGGAAGTATTTAAGGAAGGCTTAAGTAAGGGCGAAATCTCCTTCCCGGTTTTTATGAAACCAATATCTGGTAGTGGAAGTGTTGGTGCACATCGTGTAGAAAACTTGGAGCAGTTGAAGAAAGACTGGAACGAAGGGCTTTTTACCTATATTATTCAAGAATTGATGGAAGAAGGGGACTGTGATGCTGATGTTTATGTAGATACGGAATCTCATCGCCCTGTTGCTATCTTTTCTAAAAAGAAAATCGAGACACGGATTGGCGGAGCAAGTAAAACCATCTCGTTTAAGGATGAAAAGCTCTTTGAATTTGTGGAACAGATTTGCAGCGCATTAGAGCTTAGTGGACCTTGTGATATGGATTTTTTTATGAAAGATGGAGAGTATTATCTTTCAGAAATTAATCCTCGCTTTGGAGGAGCTTATCTTCATGCTTATGGTGCAGGGGTTGATTTTATACAACTGATTCTTAATAATATAGACGGTAAAGAAAATAAGTCACTTATTGGAAACTACGATGAAGATATTTTGATGATGATGTATGATGCAGTAGTGATTCGAAAGAAAACAGACTTGTTGGAAGGAAATTTTTCGTTGTTATAGATTAAATGTCATTGTTATGCAAAAGCGAATTAATCTCTGCCTAGCTCATATGAGTGGCAATGAAATGAAATATATACAAGAGGCGTTTGACACAAATTGGGTAGTGCCTTTAGGGCCAAATGTGAATGCATTTGAGGAAGATCTGAGGCGGTTTGTTGTGTCGACAAGCAATGATGCATTGAAAGATCCGTACCTTAGAGAAACCTATCCGCAAACAGTAGAAGCGCATGAGAGTAATCCTGATAATTTGTGGTTGGAGAGCTTATCAGGACTGGAAAATAAACGGGTCGTGGCATTGGCTTCCGGTACAGCAGCTGTACATCTTGCGCTGATAGGTTTGGGTGTGAAAGTTGGCGACGAAGTGATTTGCCAGAGTTTTACCTTCTGTGCATCTTCACATCCTGTTACTTATCTTGGAGCTACGCCCGTATTTGTAGATTCAGAGGAAGAAACGTGGAATATGGATCCTGTATTACTAGATAAGGCAATCAAAGACCGAATAGCGAAGACTGGTTGTAAGCCAAAAGCTATTATCGTTGTTTATCTTTATGGTATGCCGGCTCGAATAGATGAAATCATGGCTGTGGCTCAAAAATATGATATTCCACTTATAGAAGATGCAGCCGAAGGTCTTGGTTCGCGTTATCATGGACAGGTGTGTGGAACGTTTGGCGAATATGGGGTATTGAGTTTTAATGGTAATAAGATGATAACCACGTCGGGTGGTGGTGCTTTAATATGTCCCGATGAGGCTAGTCGCAACAATATTATGTTCTATGCAACTCAGGCTCGTGAGGGGTATCCGTATTATCAGCATGAAAAGATAGGCTACAATTATCGGATGAGTAATATATGTGCGGGTATTGGACGAGGCCAGATGACAGTGCTTGATGAGCATGTTGCCCATCATCGGTACATTGCTGATTTATATGCCAAAGCTTTTGATGGAATAGACGGTATAACGTTTCATGGTAATCCTTCTTCAGAAATAGATTCTAACTTTTGGCTTAATACGATACTACTTGATCCAAGTCTTCAAGTTAGAGGACAAGGAAATGCATATAAGTCAACGGTGAAGGGGGCTGTAGGTGGAATTGCGGGAGTTATTCATTCTGTAGATAATGTTCATACAGATTGTGAACCTAATACCAATGTGGAAGCCATGCGCATCTGTTTGGACAATGTTGGTATCGAGAGTCGCCCACTATGGAAGCCTATGCATAAGCAACCTGTATACCGATATACTCCTGCTTATGTGAATGGAGTGTCTGAACAATTGTTTAAATGTGGACTATGTCTGCCTTCTGGTCCTTGTGTTTCTGATCAAGATGTAGAATGGATTGTTGAAACAATCAAGTCGTGTTTGTAAGCAAGGATGTTCTCCATGGTTACTGAAAATATGATTAATTAAATGGTGCGAGATATGAAGTTACTTGATAAACTAGTTAGTTGGTATTTTTCAAAAGATGCATTACCTTATTGGTGTGTGTTCATTATAGACTGTATTATTTGTTATTTATCTGGCTTATTTGTATTTTGGCTTTATTATAATGGCGCTGTGACGCTAGGTAATATCATCTTATTGACGAAGACTATATTTATGTATATGGTTTTCAACTTGATAGGTTTTAAGTTTTTTAGAACTTATACGGGTGTCATAAGATACTCTACTGTCACAGATTTAGTGAGAGTGGGATGTGCCATGTTCTTATCTTTGTTTGTAGCCGAGGTTATGCATTATGTTATTTATTATTGGCATTTGCATTTCATTAGGTTGCAAGGTCGCCAAATAGTTGCGATGTATCTTGTTGCAACGGTAGGAATGATGGCATTTAGAATGCTTGTAAAAACATTATATGAAGTGCTGTTTAGTTCTAACACTGGTATGCGCACATTCATATACGGTGTACAAAAGGGTGGTATCGGACTGGCTAAAAATATTAGAAATGAAAAGCCAGCCAGATTCCAACTAAAAGGGTTTATAGCTCCTGATGCTTATTTCTCTGGACGTAGGTTGTTGGGAGTGCGAGTGTATAAGAACGATGAAGACTTGATAGATGTATTGAAATCTATGAATGTTCAGGTTGTATTGGTCTCTCCATTACAGAATAAGGCGTTTCGTAGAGATGGAGCTTTGCAAGATAGATTGATACAAGCTAATATCCATATATATATGGTTGCTGAATCTGAGGAGTGGGCACCAGAAAAGAATACTGCAAGTGCACTCAAGGAAATCAGTATTGAAGACCTGCTACCGCGTAATGAGATACAGGTAGATATGGAAGCAATAGGCAGAATGATAACAGGAAAGAAAATTCTGATAACGGGTTCTGCTGGTAGTATCGGTAAGGGAATATTGAAGCAGATTGCAGTGTATCATCCTTCTGAATTGATGTTGATAGACCAAGCGGAAACTCCCCAGCATGACATTCGGTTGATGATGGCTCGCGATTATCCTAAGATTAAAGCGACTGTAGTAGTCGAAACGATAACCAATGAACACAGAATGGAATATATATTCAATAGGTTCAGACCTGATTATGTGTTTCATGCGGCAGCTTATAAACATGTACCTATGATGGAGGATAATCCTTATGAGAGTGTTTTGAATAATATTCGCGGTACGAAAGTCATTGCGGATTTGGCTGTCAAGTATGGTGTGAAGAAGTTTGTAATGCTTAGTACGGATAAGGCAGTCAATCCAACAAATGTAATGGGATGTTCTAAGCGCATTTGCGAAATTTATATTCAGTCGCTAGATAAGGCCATTAAGCAAGGGACGACAGAATCTTTGAAAGATAGAGTGACCCAGTTTGTGACGACTCGATTTGGAAATGTGCTTGGCTCAAATGGTTCTGTGATACCTCTTTTTGAAAAGCAAATCAAAGCAGGTGGACCACTGACGGTAACTGATCCCAATATTATCCGTTTCTTTATGTTGATACCAGAGGCTTGCAAGCTGGTGTTAGAGGCTGGTACCCATGGCAATGGAGGAGAGATATTCGTCTTTGATATGGGCGAGCCTGTGAAGATTGCAGATTTGGCAAAGCGTATGATATTGCTGTCCGGAGCACAAAATGTTCAAATTAAATATACAGGATTGCGTGAAGGCGAAAAGCTATATGAGGAAGTGTTATCAAAAGAAGAAGATACTTTACCTTCATTTAATCCCAAGATTCGTATTGCCAAAGTTCGACAATATGAATATGGCAATATCAATCAAGAGATTCTTAATCTGATAGATATAGCACAGACTTTTGATGATATGAAGATAGTTAAGAAGATGAAGGAATTAGTTCCGGAGTTTAAGTCAAAGAATTCTGTGTATGAGCAGTTAGACAACAACTAATGAATCAATCAAAATTACATCTCCATTTTCTACGTTTTGCGCTAGATACTGAGTATTCTCTACCAGCGTTAGATAAGTTAGATTGGAATGGATTGTACGAATTTGCTAATCGACATTCCATTCTTGGCATCTTGTATCAGGGATTGGAAAGATTACCTAAGGATAGTATTTATCGTCCATCACGGCAACTTATTTTCAAATGGGTTGCAGCCGTAGATCAGATTAAACGAGCAAATATACAAGTAAATCAAGATGCTTGTCGACTGACAGAGGTGTTTAAACAGGATGGTATCCAATCATGTATACTAAAAGGACAGGCTAATGCCCGATTATACCCGACCCCTTTATATCGTATGCCGGGTGATATAGACGTTTGGACGGATATGAAAAGTGCCAAAGATATTGTTCGCTATGTGAAGCAAAAAGATATTATGTCCTCACCGGAATATCATCATATCGATTGGCCTAGCTTCGGTCGTACTCCTATTGAGGTTCATTATTTTCCCTCATTTATGGGAAATTTATACCATGAAATCCAATTAAGGCGCTATTTTGAGCAACAGAAAAGCAAACAATTTGAAAATTTTGTGGAACTTCCTAACACGTCTGGGCAAGGTATTTATGTTCTCAATGCCGATATGGATAGTGTATTTCAGCTCTCACATATTATGCATCATTTCTTTTTTGAGGGTATAGGACTACGACAAATCATAGATTATTATTATTTATTAAGATATGGTATTGCTCCAAAGGATAGGGAAAATATTGCTAAAACAATAAAAAAACTTCATCTGTTGAAATTCTCAAAGGGAATCATGTGGCTTATGCACGAAGTATTAGGACTGGATAAGCAATATTTGTACACGGAACCTGATGAGAATATAGGGCAACTTCTATTGGTAGAAATATTATATGCTGGGAACTTTGGACATTTTGATAGTCGCTATCATTTTGCTGGATTACCCCTTTACAAACAATATCTACTGGAGATAAAACGAAATTTAAGATTCAGTCGGTATTTCCCCTCGGAGGTTTTATGGGGGCGTCCTATAGCCCGTTTTTGGCATTCTGCATATAAGTATTATCTGAGAAGGAGTGTATAAGCCTCTCTCGTCAATCATATAATACCAAAAA